>NZ_JAXCHX010000003.1:0-188790 GCF_035984855.1 Arthrobacter sp. MP_M4 | reverse complement strand
CCACCCGTTACGACAAACTCGCACTGACCTACCGTGCCGGTGTTGTCCTCTACGCCGTCGTCATCTGGCTACGCCAATAAGGAGACACGCCCTAGGCCGCCCCAAACGAGAACGTGCCGGGCCGGTCCCGGGAGATTCAAGGGGCCGGCAGGCAGGGATTACCGGGCTGGTGTCAATGGATACCCGCAAATGGCCGGACTCCCGCTGGAGGAAGACTGGGGCGACGCGCGAAGAGGGCGCGGCTTAGGGGCCGGGCCGCCGGCCGGGCGTGCTTAGACGCTGGCAACCCTGAGGGCGGAGGCTGCTACGAGGAGCGCCAGCACCAGCACCAGGCCACCCGCCTGCAGCAAGCCCTGCCGCGGGCCACGGGGTGTGTACGCCACGACGGCGGCACACAAGGCACCGGTTAACGCGCCGCCCAGGTGCGCCTGCCAGGCGATCGACGGCACCACGAAGCCAATGGCTCCGTTGATGAGGATCAGCACCCACAGTTGTTTGGTGTCGCCTCCACGGCGGCGCTGGACCACCAGCATGGCGCCGAAGAGGCCAAAAATGGCTCCCGATGCGCCCACGACCCCGCTCAGCGGCTGGCCCGGAACGTAGCCCGGCGTCAGCAGCAGGTACCCGACTGACCCGCCGAAAGCCGACAGGAGATAGACAGCGAGGAAGCGGATCCGGCCCAGGAGAGGCTCGAGTGCCTGACCGAAGATCCACAGCATGTACATATTGAGCACGATATGGAGGACAAAGCCTTGGGAATGCAGGAAGGCGGACGTAACCATGCGCCAGGGCTCGAAGACTCCATACTCCGGAGAGGCGTAGACCGTGGCGAAGGCCAGGTTCTGGTAAACGCCGTCGTTGGGAACCAGCCATTGGAGGACGAAGATTAGAACACAGAGCCCGATGAGGGAGAACGTGATGACGGGCCTGCCGGTGGCCACTGCGCCGCCGTAGACGGTGCGGACCTCCGGCGTCGAACGTTTTGTTTCGTTGACACAGTCGACGCATTGGAATCCGACGGCGGCCGCCCGCTGGCAGTCGGGGCACGCAGGGCGTCCGCAGCGCTGGCAGCGCACATAGGCGGGCCGGTCCGGGTGCCGGGGGCACACCGGGATCTGCGCGGACGGCTCTGCCGCCGGAATTCCGTAGCTCATGCGGCGGGCTAGAGCTTCACTACGTCAATGCTCTTGATGACGACGTCCTCAACCGGACGGTCCCCCATGCCGGTGCGAACACCCTCAATGGCGTCAACCACCTTTTTGGACTCAGCGTCAGCCACCTCACCGAAGATGCTGTGCTTGCCCTGCAGCCAGCCGGTGGGAATGGTGGTGATGAAGAACTGCGAACCGTTGGTGCCGCGGCCCATCTGGACGCCGGCGTTGGCCATGGCCAGCTTGTAAGGCTCGTTGAAAGTCAGCTCGGGGTGGATTTCGTCGTCGAACTTGTAGCCCGGTCCGCCGACACCGCGGCCCAAAGGATCGCCCGCCTGGATCATGAAGTCCTTGATGATCCGGTGGAAAATAGTGCCGTCATACAACGGCGTGCCGGTCTTGTCCTCGCCCGACTCGGGGTGGGTCCAGGCTTTCTCGCCCGTGGCCAGGCCGACGAAGTTCTCGACGGTTTTCGGTGCGTGGTTGCCGAAAAGATTGACGACGATGTCGCCCAGGCTCGTGTGGATGGTTGCTTTTGCAGTTGCGATGGCAGTCATAGGCCCCATTCTTCCATGGCGGACCACTGCGCACAGGGCCTGTCCGCCAGTTCCGCGCTGGGTGAAATCAGCCTGAAATCGGCGCGAGGAATAGCCGGTGAGGTCCGGGACACGTAGGCTAACTGCAGAATCGTCACATTAATCGGGAGGTAGTTGTGAAGAAAACGGATCGTATTGCCCGCGAGCTGGAGCAGTCAGTCAGCACCGCAGTAGAGAACGCCAAGGACTGGGCTGCACCCAAGGTCGAAGCGGCAGTTGACTGGGCCGTTCCGCGCCTGCAGCAGGGCATTGATACGGCTTCTCCGAGGATCCAGGAGGGCCTTAAGTCGGCGGCCCACAATCTGGCCGATGGTGTCGCGACGGTGACTCCCCGCCTCCAGGATGGGCTGGCCCACCTCGCGCCGAAAATCACCGATGCCGTCGAAGGTGCCGCGCCGCGCCTGCACGAGGCACTGGACAGGGCTACGCCGGTCATCTCCAACGCCCGCGACCGCGTCGTGGTGGACTACCTGCCGAAGCTTTCGGACCAGATTGGTTACGCATCCGATGCCGTGCACCGGACTCTCCAGGGCGCGCCGGCCCAGGTGGACGCTGTTGCCCAGCGGCTCGGTGACGCCGGAATCATCCACGTCGTGCAGGAGCAGGCCAAGACGGCGGGCAGCCACGTAAAGGTTGCTGTGGACAAAGCTGGCAAAGCCGTCGGGGTTGAGGCGGCTAAGCCGCAGAAGCCAAAGCACCGCGGGCTGCTGATCTTCGGCATCATCGCTGCGGCAGCCGCCGCTGGAGTTGCAGCCTGGAAGGCTTCCAAGCCGGTTGAGGATCCCTGGAAGACCCCCGCACCGGTCACCCCGGCGCCTGCTCCGGCTCCCACCGTCAGCGACATCAAGGAGCCCGCCAAGGACGCGGCCGCCCAGACCGGCACAGCGACAGTCGCTGCAGCGGACGCAGCAGTGGACGCTTCAGCTGATGCGGCCGAGTCCGCTGAGGATGCCGCCGACACCGCGAAGCACGTCGCCTCCGACGCCGTCGAGGACTCCTCGGACGCAACCGCCAAGGTCGCCACCGATGCGAAGACCGCGGTCCGCAACATCGCCGCGAGCCTGAACAACGGCACCGATAAAAGCACCGGCAACTAGTCAAACCAGTGGGCCGCCTGCGGGCGGCCGATGAGGGAGGAATTCCGCTGACGGCGGGATTCCTCCCTTTTTTGCGAGCGATGGTTACCACTTCGTTGCCCGGGCATCGCCCGGTACCGGGCTGGAAAAATCACGGTAGTGCTAAATTTGGGGGAATGTCACCCGAAAAATCCGCTGAGGATACCTCAACCGACGCTGTGCAAACGCCTGCCGTGTCGATCGTCATCCCGGCATACAACGAGGAGAGTGTCATCCGGCAGTGCTTGATTGCTGCCGTGTATCAGTCCGTCCCGGCGCACGAGATCATCGTCGTCAACAATATGTCGAAAGACCGGACGGCGGATATCGTCCGGCAGATGCAGCTGGAATACCCCGAGAGCCCCATCATCCTGCTTTGTCAGGACACGGCCCAGGGCCTGATACCGACACGTAACTTCGGACTGAACCACGCCACGGGAGACATCCTTGGCCGGATCGACGCGGACTCCGTTCTCGAACCGGATTGGGTGGAGCAGGTGCAGAAGGCATTCCGGGACAAGTCCGTTCACGCCGCGACCGGCCCGGTGGTTTACTACGACATGCCGATGCGCCGATTCGGACTGAAGGCCGATGACAAAATGCGCCAGCTGATGCTCAAGCTCGCCAAACACCAGTACCACTTTCTTTTTGGATCCAATATGGCACTGCGCCGCTCGGCATGGGAGATTATCCGGAGCGAGACGTGCCTGGACAAGAAGGATGAGATGCACGAGGACATTGATTTGTCCCTGCACCTGGCGGACCACGAGCTCCGTATCCAGTATTGGCCGCAGATGATCTCCGGTATGTCCGCCCGCAGGCTGGAGGATTCCCCCCGCGACTACCGCTACTACGTGACGCGCTTCGACCGCACCTATAAGGCCCACAACGTCAAGAAGATGGCGCTCAAGGCCCCGATGGTGGTCTTCTTCTCGGTATATTTTCCCGCGAAACTGCTGCGGGCGATCCACACTGTCAATACAACCCAGCCCGCCCGCCGCGGCGGGCAGTAGCACACGGCGTTACCGCCGGCACCGTCAGTCGGTTCCCAGTTCCGCCATCCCCGTGGCAGCACGCCGCACAGAGCGTGAACTGCGCTGTCCAAGCACCACGACGGCGAGCCCCACCAGGATCATCGCCAAGCCCGCGTAGGTCCCGGCGGGCAGGGTCTCGGACAGGAACGCCGCCGCCAGCAGCGCTGCCCCCGGGATCTCCAACAGGATGATCATGGATACCAGCAGCGGACCCATGGTCGCCAGCAAGTGGTTAAAGGCCGTGTGGCCAATCAGCTGTGCGCACACCGTAATTGCCAGGATGCCGAACCAGCCGGCGGATTCGAAGCCTGCCAGCGGCTGCTGCGAGACCAGTGCGAGCACCGCCACGACTGCCGCGCACATTCCGTAGCACAGCGTCGTGTAGATTCCGGTCCCCATAGTCTGACGGGCCTTGCCGCCGGCGATCGTGTAGATGCCCGCCAGGACGCCGCCGGCCACCGCAAGGAGATCGCCCAGCAGCGCGTCCGGCGAGGTACCCATGTCGAACCCCGTAATCGCTACGACGCCGCCGAAGGCGATTCCCAGACCGGCCAGGACAGGCCAGCGGTGCCTGACACCGCGGAAGAGCTGGAAGATCGCAATCCAACCGGACTGCAGGCAGACGAGAGCTGTTGCAGCCGCCACAGAGGTCAGCTGGAGCGACGTGATGAAGCACGCGAAGTGCAGGGCCAGGGCGACGGCGGCCGCCAGGGACCAGCGGAACTCGGTGCCGGTGACGTGCCCAAACTGGCGTGGGTTCCGGACCAGCACCGGCCCTGCCATGACAACCGAGCCGATTGCGTTGCGCCAGAAAGCGATGGCCAGGGCGCTGACGGAGGTGGCTCCCAGAGTCGCGGCAATCAGCGGCCCGGAGGAAGCCACACCGAGAACGCCCAAAGCGGCGAGGAAGAAGTTCACGGTCCAACAGTAGTGGGGCAGGTCAACCGGCGGGTACGGACATGCAAAAGGCCCCGGACCGCTGTCGCGGTCCGGGGCCTTTCCTATGGTGGAGGCACGGGGACTCGAACCCCGAACCCCCTGCTTGCAAAGCAGGTGCGCTACCAATTGCGCCATGCCCCCATAAGAAGCAACCCGTCAATCATACCCTAGTTCGGAGAGCCGTTTTCCAGCTACCGAACCGGGAATCCGGACTAGTCAACCGTATCGGTTGATTCGCTCCAGACCGTTTTCCGGGCCTCGGATTCCTGCACTTTCTTGTAGAGCAGGACGCCTGCGACAGTGGCTGCAACAACCAACAACTTTTTCACATGCACCCCGTTCCGGATCGGTGATAACCAACTATCAACCGACCCTCCACTTGAATCTGTACAGATTCCGTGGGCGTACCAGGACTTGAACCTGGGACCTCTTCGTTATCAGCGAAGCGCTCTAACCGCCTGAGCTATACGCCCCGATGCCTCATCGGGCCGAGATACGACTTTACAGCACATCCCGGCCCGATCTCAAATCGAGGCAGTTTCCCGGGAAAAGTCCCGGAAAACCGGAGGATTTAGTCGTCCGTAAGGGTCACACCGATGCCGCCCACCAAGGTGGCTGAGATGTTGTACAGAACTGCCGAGAGCATGGAGAGCGCAGTCAGCAGGACGACGTTGATAACAGCGATAATGGTGGCGAAGGACGCCACCTGTCCCAGCGAGGCGACCTTCTTCAATTCGAAACCGCCGCCTTCGGATCCGGCCAGGGTACCCAGAAGACCGTCCACCTGGTCGAAGATTCCCGTCAGGTCCAGGACCGTCCACAGCACGATGGCCGCCACTACGGTCACGATGCCCAGTGCGACGGAAAGCAGGAAGGCCATCTTCAACACGGACCAGGGATCCACCTTGCTCACCAGCAGGCGGGCACGGCGGACTTTTGCCCTGGGTGCGGGCTTGATCAGCCCCGCCGTGTTTTGCGCGGTTCCACCCTGCCCCGCAGGGACCGGGCGCTGGCCGGGGCGCTGCACGGGCGCTGGCGGGCGCTGGGCGGAGCCGTTGGCTCCGCCGGACGTTCCCGGGCGCTGCTCGGGCCGGGACGGCCCACTTACCCGCGGTGCAGAGGCGGACTGCCGCGCTCCGCCGGGCGCTTCGCTGGTCTGCTTGGGAAATGAGTCGGAATTACTCACGCGTTACCTCCGGTGTTGTCTTCGTCCAGCTCGGCATTGCCTGATGACTCATCTGACTCGGGGGCCGGTGCTGATTCTTCCGCTGCGGATCCCTCGTGCGATCCGGTATTTTCAGCCAACGTTACGTCATCGCCCCCCAATGCCTGGCCCTCGGATGCGTCCTCGTCGAGCATTTCTTCCGTTTCAAGGCCCCGTTCGCTGTTGCGTGCAACCTCGATGATGCGGTCATTTTTGTCCGGTTTGGCGAAGATGACGCCCATGGTGTCGCGTCCCTTGGCCGGGACTCCGGCCACGGAGGAACGGACCACCTTGCCGCCCTCCATAACCACCAGGACCTCGTCTTCCTCCTGCACGATCAGGGCGCCCACCAGGTGTCCACGTTCCTCCTGGTATTTGCCCACCTTGATGCCGAGGCCGCCTCGGCCCTGGAGGCGGTACTCCTCCACGGCAGTTCGCTTTGCGTATCCACCCTCGGTGACGACGAAGACGAAGGAGCCGTCCGTAACGACGTCGGCGGCCAGCAACTCGTCGTCTTCGCGGAACTTCATTCCAGTGACACCGGAGGTGGCGCGTCCCATCGGGCGCAAGGCCTCGTCGGTGGCGGTGAAGCGGATGGACTGTCCCATCCGGGACACCAGCATGAGGTCGTCCGTTTCGGAGACCAGCTGAGCGGAGACCAGCTCATCTTCGTCGCGGAGATTGATCGCGATGACTCCGGCGGACCGGTTGGTGTCGTAATCTTCCAGGCGGGTCTTTTTCACGAGTCCGCGCTTGGTGGCCAGCACCAGGTACGGGGACTGCTGGTAGTCCCGCAGATCCAGCACCTGGGCGATGTGCTCGTCGGGCTGGAACGCGAGGAGGTTCGCCACGTGCTGTCCCTTGGCGTCGCGCCCGGCCTCCACGAGTTCGTAAGCCTTCGCCCGGTATACCCGGCCCAAATTGGTGAAGAAGAGCAACCAGTGGTGGGTTGTGGTCACGAAGAAGTGTTCAACTACGTCATCACCGCGCAGCTGCGCACCCTTGATGCCCTTGCCGCCGCGCTGTTGCGAACGGTAGTTGTCGCTGCGGGTGCGCTTGACGTAGCCGCCGCGGGTGATCGTGACGACCATTTCCTCTTCGGGGATCAGATCCTCCATCGACATGTCACCGTCAAAGCCCAGCAGGACCTTGGTGCGGCGGTCATCGCCGTGTTTGGCTACGATGTCGCCCAGTTCGGTGCTGATAATCCCGCGCTGGCGTTCCTCGGAGGCCAGGATCGAGTTATACTCGGCGATCAGGGCTTCGAGTTCGGAGTGGCGGTCCTGGATCTTCTGGCGTTCCAGGGCAGCGAGACGGCGCAACTGCATATCCAGGATGGCGCGGGCCTGGAGTTCGTCGATGTCCAGGAGTTGCATCAGGCCGTCGCGGGCCGCTTCGGTGGTATTTGAGGCACGGATCAGCGCGATGACTTCGTCGAGCGCATCGAGCGCCTTGAGGAGGGCACGCAGGATGTGTGCTTCCTCTTCGGCCTTGCGGAGCCGGTAGCGCGTCCGGCGTGCAATGACGTCCATCTGGTGGGTGACCCAGTGCCGGATAAACGCATCCAGGCTCAGCGTGCGGGGCACGCCGTCGACGATTGCCAGCATGTTGGCCGCGAAGTTGTCCTGCAGCTGGGTGTGCTTGTAGAGGTTGTTCAAGACCACCTTGGCGACGGCGTCGCGCTTGAGCACGATGACCAGGCGCTGGCCGGTACGTCCCGATGTCTCGTCGCGCAAGTCCGCGATGCCGGAAATTTTTCCGTCCTTGACGAGCTCGGCGATCTTGATCGCGAGGTTGTCCGGGTTGGCCTGGTAGGGAAGCTCAGTGACCACAAGGCAGGTGCGGCCCTGGAGTTCTTCAACGTTGACCACGGCACGCATGGTGATGGAGCCGCGGCCGGTGCGGTAGGCATCCTCGATGCCCTTGTGGCCAAGGATGGTGGCGCCGGTCGGGAAGTCCGGCCCCTTGATGCGGACGATCAGTTCTTCGAGCAGCTCTTCGCGGCTGGCCGTCGGGTTGGCCAGGTACCACTGGACGCCATCGGCAACCTCGCGGAGGTTGTGCGGCGGGATGTTCGTGGCCATGCCGACGGCGATGCCAGAGGAACCGTTCACCAGAAGGTTCGGAAAACGCGCCGGCAGGATGGTGGGTTCCTGATTCTTGCCGTCGTAGTTGTCCTGGAAGTCGACGGTCTCCTCGTCGATGTCACGGACCATTTCCATGGCCAGCGGGGCCATCTTGGTTTCCGTGTACCGCGGCGCAGCGGCACCGTCATTGCCGGGAGACCCGAAGTTGCCCTGGCCCAGCGCCAGCGGGTAACGCATGGTCCAGTCCTGGATCAGGCGGACCAGCGCATCGTAAATGGCTGTGTCGCCGTGGGGGTGGTACTGGCCCATGACCTCGCCGACGACGCGGGCACACTTGTTAAAGGAGCGCTCAGGACGGTAGCCGCCGTCGAACATCGCATAAAGCACCCGGCGGTGGACAGGTTTGAGTCCGTCCCGGACATCCGGGAGCGCGCGGCCCACGATGACGGCCATTGCGTAGTCGAGGTAGGACCGCTGCATTTCCGTCTGCAGGTCAACCTGCTCGACGCGGTCGGTCAGAACATCGGTGTCCAGGACGGTGCCCTCGACCACGGCATCGCCGGCGGCCGGAGCGGCCGGGACTTCTGGTGTTTCGTCACTCATAGTCTATATTTTCCGTTTCAGGTATATATCAGTTCTGGAATATTTATGCCCGAAGGCCGCTAGATATCGAGGAACCGAACGTCCTTGGCGTTCTGCTGAATGAAGTTCCGGCGCGATTCGACGTCTTCACCCATAAGGGTGGAGAACGTCTGGTCCGCGGCCAGCGCGTCATCCATGGTGACTTGCAGGAGGGTGCGGTGGTCCGGATCCATGGTGGTATCCCACAGTTCGGTGTAGTCCATCTCGCCAAGACCCTTGTAGCGCTGGATGCCGTTGTCCTTGGGGATGCGGCGGCCTGCGGCCTGGCCGGAGAGCAGCCGCGCATCGCGTTCCCGGTCGCTATAGACGTAATCATGCGGCGCATTGGACCACTTAATCCGGTAGAGCGGCGGCTGTGCGAGGTATACATAGCCGTTTTCGATCAGCGGGCGCATGTAGCGGAACAGCAGGGTCATCAGCAGAGTAGTGATGTGCTGGCCGTCGACGTCGGCATCGGCCATGAGGACGATCTTGTGATAGCGCAGCTTGCTCAGATCGAAATCCTCGCCGATGCCGGTGCCGAACGCGGTGATCATGGACTGGACCTCGGCGTTGCCGAGGGCCTTGTCGAGCCGCGCACGTTCCACGTTGAGGATCTTGCCGCGCAGCGGCAGGATCGCCTGGGTTTCCGGATTCCGGCCACGCTTGGCCGAACCGCCGGCGGAATCGCCCTCGACGATATAGACCTCGCATTTCTCCGGGTTTTTTGAGGAGCAGTCGGAGAGTTTGCCGGGCATCCCGAAGGACTCAAGGGGGCTCTTCCGGCGGGCATTGTCGCGGGCCTTACGCGCCGCCATCCGGGCCTGGGCCGCGGAGATGGCCTTGCGGATGACGTCCCGGGCCGGGCCGGGGTTGCGTTCGAGCCAATCGCCGAGGCCGTCTGTAACGACGCGCTGGACGAAGCCCTTGACCTCGGAGTTGCCGAGTTTGGTTTTGGTCTGGCCCTCAAACTGGGGTTCGGCCAGTTTGACCGAGATAACTGCCGTCAGGCCTTCACGGATGTCGTCCCCGGTGAGGTTGTCATCCTTTTCCTTGATGATGCTCTTCTCCCGCGCATAGCGGTTGATGAGGGAGGTCATCGCGGCGCGGAAACCCTCTTCGTGGGTGCCGCCCTCGTGGGTGTTGATGGTATTGGCATAGGTGTGGACACTCTCGGAGTACGCGTTGGTCCACTGCATCGCCATTTCCAGGGCGATGTGACGTTCCTTGTCCTCGGTCTCGAAGGCAATGACGTCCTCATGGACCACATCAACTTTCTTGCCGGAGTTCAGGTGTTTCACGTAATCGAGCAGACCGTCGTCGTACTGGTACACGACTGTGTGGAACTCCGCCGGAATTTCGCCCTCGGTCGGTACGGCATCGAGGTCCAGGTCCCCGTCTTCGGACGGTTCCGCCGCAGCGCGCCGCTCGTCGGTCAGGGTGATCCGCAGCCCCTTATTCAGGAAGGCCATCTGCTGGAACCGTGCACGGAGGGTTTCGAAATCGAAGTACGTGGATTCGAAGATGCCGGCATCAGGGTAGAAGGTCTGCGTGGTCCCGGTTTCGGTTGCTTCTTCGCCTTGAACCAGTCCGCCCTGTGGCTTGCCGCCGTCGGCAAAGGACATCCGCCAGACGTGCCCTTGCCGGCGGACTTCCGTGTCGACCCGGCTGGAGAGCGCATTTACGACCGAAATGCCGACGCCGTGCAGGCCGCCGGAAACGGCGTAACCGCCGCCACCGAACTTGCCACCTGCGTGCAGGATGGTCATCACGACTTCCACGGTGGGTTTGTGCTCCGTGGGGTGCATATCGACCGGAATGCCACGGCCGTTGTCCACCACCTTGACTCCGCCGTCGGCCTGCAACACGATCTCGATGTGCGTGCAGTACCCGGCAAGGGCCTCATCCACCGAGTTGTCCACGACTTCATAGACCAGGTGGTGCAGGCCGCGGGGTCCGGTGGAACCGATATACATGCCGGGACGCTTCCGGACAGCTTCCAGGCCCTCGAGCACCGTGATGTCGCTGGCGCCGTAACCGTGCGGAGTTTCGGTTTCCGTCGACGTCTCCACCACATCCGCCACTAAGGGTTCCACGGCCGGGATCTCTGCATTGTCGTTAGCCACAGGCGCTTTCGACTCCTTTTTTTCGGTTAGGCCGGCCGTCGCCCCTTCCGGAGAAACAGCTACTGCCAACGGGCACATCACTGATGGCTCCGGCTATGTTGCTGGCTAGAGGGTCCGTCCACGCACGCGAATTGACGCCGGAAACGGACTCAGTCAACGTTTCACCGGCGCCCAGTTATCTACCCCGATTCTACCGTGCCCGGTAGCCTTTACCCGCATTCGGGCGGGTCAAACGGGCAGGAAAGTACCGCTGGGAGGCCTCAGGCTCCGCCTGCAAGGCTCTAGGAGTACCAGACGCGGGTGCCTATACGGCTCCGGTGACTTCGAGCGCCCTACACGCCGTTTGCGGAATACTCAAGCCTTTTGCAATAAGTGCTTCAGATCCGGCTATCCGTAAGTGTCCCGGGGTCCTCGCCCGTTGACGGTCCGCCCGCCCTTCCGCCAGCTCGGCGCCGCCGGTCCCAGGACCTGGATCTTCGTGACGACGCCCTCACCGAGATCGGTGCGGAACTTCTCCAGCAGACTCAGACTGAGCAGGCGCAGCTGCGTGGCCCAGGCGGTGGAGTCGCACCGGACGTGCAGGGTGGTATCCGTGAAACTCTCGGGGGTGCAGTGGGCGGAAATCTCCGGTCCCACCAGTGTGGCCCACTCGGCCATGACAGATCCCACGGCAACCGGAGAGCTCCAACCGCGCTCCGCCACAAGCCGTCCAACAACCTTGCCGAGCCCCATGGGGTCCCGGCCGGTGCCGTGGAATTGCCCGAAACCACGGGTACTTCCTATGCCGCGACCGGTCTTTGGCGCCGCGGTACCGGTTTTGGGCGGCGCCCTGCGCCGGATTTCGCCCCGGGACGCGGCTGCCTCGCGCATTCTGTTCAGTGCCGACTGTGCGGCATCGATGTCATCGGGATCGCGACCCGGCTGCAGGCCGCCGTCCGTATCCTTATTCATCGAGTGCCCGGCTCATCAAGTCCTCCAGGAATTACGTTCACCCGCCGGCCGCCCAGTTCCGCCGGAATGTCATCCTCGACGGCGGCAGTCACGAGCACCTGCTCGGCGCCGGATACTATTGCGGCCAGTTTACGCCGCCGCTGGACGTCGAGCTCGGCGAAAACGTCATCCAGGATCAGAATAGGGGCGGAACCACCGGTCCGGGCATCGTCGAGCATGACGTAATACGAGGCCAGACGCAGGGACAGGCACATGGACCAGGTTTCACCGTGCGAGGCATACCCTTTGGCAGGTGCCGAACCCAGGACCAGGTCGAGATCGTCGCGGTGCGGCCCCACGAGGGAAATTCCCCGTTCCAGTTCCTTACGGCGTGCCGCCGCGAATGCCTGGATGTAGCGGTCGGTGAGCTGAGCGACGGAGAGCAGCCGCAAATCCTCGGCAGGCCCGGAAGCAGCAGCCGGTGCGCCGCCGTCGTCCTCCACAACACCCTGGAGCGTCGAGCGGTATCGGGCATCTGCCGCTTTCGAACCATCCGTGAGTTGCCTGTACGCACTGGCCAGGTGGGGACGGAGCCGATCCACCAGCTCAAGCCGCGCATGCAACAGCTCGGCTCCGGCGCTGGCCATATGCTGGTCCCAGACATCCAGGGTGGTCTCGTGCGCCGTGCTGACTTTGCCGGCGCGAGCGGACTTCAGCAGCGCGTTGCGCTGTTTGAGTACCCGGTCATAGTCACTGCGCGTAGCCGCGTGGCGCGGGATGAGACTGACCAGGAGTTCATCCAGGAAACGGCGCCGGCTGGAGGGATCGCCCTTGACCAGCGCGAGGTCCTCCGGGGCAAAGAGAACGGTCTGGCAGATTCCAAGGATATCCCTGGCCCGGACGGGATTGCTGCGGTTGATCCGGGCACGGTTGGCCCGCGCACTGTTAATTTCTAATTCAAGCACCGTGGATTGCTCTCCGCGGACGAACTTGGCGCGGATCAGGGCGCGCTCGGCACCAAAGCGCAGCAGCGGGGCATCGGAGCTGACCCTGTGCGAACTGAGAGTGGCCAGGTAGCCGATTGCTTCCATCAGGTTGGTCTTGCCGATGCCGTTAGAACCAACCAACACCGTGACACCGGGGGCCAGGCTCAGCTCCACCTGGGCATAGCTGCGGAAATCTGTCAGCGAAAGTTGTTCTAGGTACACGCCGGGTCAGAGTTTCAGCGAAAAACTACTTGGCCGGGCGGGTCGCATGCCCGCCAAACTGGTGGCGCAGAGCGGAGACCATCTTCATGGCGGGTGAATTGTCCTCACGGGAGGAAAAGCGGGCGAAAAGTGCTGCCGTGATGGCCGGCGCCGGGACAGCATTGGCTATTGCCTCTTCCACGGTCCAGCGTCCCTCGCCCGAGTCCTCGACGTAGTCATCGATCGTTTCCAGACCGGGATCCTCATCCAGGGCCTTGACCATCAGGTCCAGCAGCCAGGACCGGACGACGGTTCCCTTCTGCCAGGCCCGGAACGTACCCGGCAGATCAGTAACGATGTCCTTGGCAGCGAGCAGTTCATAACCTTCGGCGTAAGCCTGCATCAGCCCATATTCGATGCCGTTATGGACCATCTTGGCATAGTGGCCAGCGCCGACGCCGCCGACGTGGATGAAACTGTCGGCGCGGTCACCAGCGGGACGGAGTGCGTCAAAGACGGGCATGGCCCGCTCAATGTCGGCGGTATCCCCACCTGCCATCAGACCGTAGCCATTCTGCAGGCCCCAGACCCCGCCCGAAACACCGCAGTCCGCGAAGCGGACGTCTTTTTGAGCCAGTGCGGTTCCGTGCTTCTGGTCCTCGGTATAACGAGAGTTGCCGCCGTCGATGATCAGGTCCCCGGCGTCGAGTTTGTTGCCGAGCTCGGTGATGACGGCGTCGGTGATTTCGCCGGAGGGGACCATGACCCAGATCAGCCGCGGTGTGGGGACAGCGGCGATCAGTTCGTCCACGCTGGCAACATCTGTGACGTCCGGGTTGCGGTCAAACCCCGTGACCTCGAGTCCACCCTTGCGCAGCCGCTCACGCATGTTGAAACCCATTTTTCCAAGGCCAATTAGTCCGATATGCACGGGATGAACTCTTTTCTGCGCTGGAATGGCGGGTAGCGGAGACCACCAGGGCTGATGCCGGAGGTTTCCGGGGCGGAGCGGAGGAGGCCTGCAGCTAGTTCGGCAGCCGGACAGGCATGACCAGGTAGCGGTAGTCGCCCTGGTCTTCCCCATCAGCATCGTTCTGGGCTGTGATCATGGCTGGTTTCGGCGCGCTGGTGAAGGAGAAGCGGACGAACTTGGTTTCGATGACGCTAAGGCCTTCGATCAGGTAGTGCGGATTGAACGCCACGGTGATGTCTTCGCCGGTGAGCTGCGCTTCAAGCTCTTCTGAGGCCTGGGCATCTTCGCCGGTGCCGGCATCGAGGTGCAGCTGCCCCTGGGTGAACGCTAGGCGGACCGGGGTGTTGCGTTCTGCCACGAGTGAGACCCGGCGTACAGCTTCGACGAGTTCCGACGTCTGAACTGTTGCGTGGATCGGCGTGGATTCAGGGAAAAGTGAGCGGATTTTGGGATAGTCGCCGTCCACCAGCAATGAGGTGGTGGTGCGGCCGCCACTTTCAAATCCAATGAGCCGGCTGTCATCATCGGCGAGGGCGAGATGGATATCACCGCTGCCACCCAAGGTCTTGGCCACCTCGTTGAGGGTCTTTGCCTTAACCAGTGCACTGGTGGAAATTCCGGGAGTGACCGGTTTCCACGGCACCTCACGCATTGCAAGCCGGTAGCGGTCAGTGGCCAACAGGGTGATGAGATCGTCCTCGATCTCCATCCGCACCCCGGTGAGGATTGGCAGGGTGTCGTCTTTGCTGGCGGCAATAATCACCTGGGAAACAGCCTGGGCGAAGGCGTCGCCCGGTACCGTGCCGCTGATCGGCGGCAAGGCGGGCAACGGAGGGTATTCAGCTTCCGGCATGGTGGCCAAATGAAAGCTGCTTCGACGGCAGCTCAGGGTGACTTTGTTGCCGTCCGTTTCGATCTCGACGGGAGCTGAGGGCAGGCTGCGGCAGATGTCAGCCAGCAGGCGTCCCGATACCAGGATGGTGCCTTCGGTGGTGATGTCGGCGGCAATTTCAAGCCTCGCCGAAGTCTCGTAGTCGAAGCTCGAGAGGCTGACTGTGCCGGCTTCGGCCTTCAGGAGCAACCCGGAAAGTACAGGTACTGGCGGCCGCGGAGACAACGACCGGGCGGTCCAGGTCACGGCCTCGGCCAGGACGTCCCGTTCGACTCTGAACTTCACGGAAGGGTGCCGCCTTTCATTGCTGCTGTCATCACTGGTGGCCGGGCCACTGGTCCGGCAGGAAAATTACAAAAGTTGTCCAGGACGGACACACTGCAGACAGCTTAGCCGCAAGACATGTGATTCTCCCATCCCCGGGTCACAGCCATGCGGTTTGGCCGGGCCCGGCCTGGGGCCGGGATTTGGGCATGATCGGGAACGGTCGAGGGCGGGGGTGGGGTGCGGATCGAAGTTGTTATTTGAGGGAATTTCATTTTCTAGGGATTAGTAGTGTTAATAACTGCTGTGGATACTGTGGATAACCCCCTCTGGCGGTGCGGTTCCGCGGTTAAGCCCTGTTCATGGACTGTGGGTTGAGCAGGATTTAGACAGGGTGTGGATGGGGATAACATTTTCGGCCCATCCACTGATCCACAGATGCCTTAAGGGTTTTAAGCCCATTAACCGGGGTTGTCCCCTTAACTATCCACAGGCTTGTCCACAGGTGCCTGTTAATAAGGTAAGAGTGCGCGGCACGGCACCTTAGGAATTGCGCTGCTGTTGCTTGATCCGGTTGGTCAGTTCGGTCACCTGGTTGTAGATGACCCGGCGCTCTGCCATCAGTTCACGGATCTTGCGGTCCGCGTGAATGACAGTGGTGTGGTCGCGGCCGCCGAGCTCCTGGCCGATCTTGGGAAGGGACATGTCGGTAAGTTCGCGGCACAGGTACATGGCGATCTGCCGCGCGGTCACGAGGGTCCTGGTCCGTGACTTGCTGCAGAGCTCTTCCATGCTGAGCTTGAAGTAGTCGGCCGTCTGCGTGAGGATCTGCGCCGAGGTGATTTCCTGGGCTCCGTCATCAGTGATCAGATCCTTCAGCACCATTTCGGCGAGGGCCACATCCACCGGCTGGCGGTTGAGACTGGCGAAGGCCGTCACGCGGATCAGTGCCCCCTCGAGTTCGCGGATGTTGCTTGAAATCTTCGACGCAATGTACTCAAGGGCATCATCGGGCGCTGAGAGGCCTTCACTGAGTGCCTTTTTCCGGAGGATCGCGATCCGGGTTTCCAGCTCCGGCGGTTGGATGTCCGTCAGCAGGCCCCATTCGAACCGCGACTTCATCCGGTCCTCAAAGCCCGCAAGCAGCTTGGGCGGCTGATCGGAGGTGATGACCACCTGCTTGTTGTTGTTGTGCAGGGCGTTGAAAGTGTGGAAGAACTCCTCCAGCGTCCGGTCCTTGCCGGCCAGAAACTGGATGTCATCGATGAGCAGGACATCTACGTTGCGGTAGGTGGTCTTGAAGCTGGTGCCTTCATCATCACGGATGGAGTTAATGAAGTCATTGGTAAATTCCTCGGAATTCACGTAGCGGACCCGGATGCCGCTGTAGAGCCTGCGGGCGTAGTGGCCGATCGCATGCAGTAGGTGGGTCTTGCCCAGCCCCGAGTCACCGTAGATGAAGAGCGGGTTGTAGGCCTTTGCCGGCGCCTCGGCGACCGCGACGGCCGCGGCGTGGGCGAAGCGGTTGGAAGATCCGATCACGAACGTGTCAAAAACATACTTCGGATTGAGGCGGCCAAATTCGTGGGAGGTGCTCGGGAGCATCGGCTGGGGTTTCAGTTCCACGGAAGGATCGGCCACGAGGGACAGCTCGACGGCGGGTTCCGGCTCCGTGTGGAGTGGCACCAGATCGGTGTCGACGTCGATTGCGCACCGGATTTCGTCGGAGAAAACGTTGCGGAGGGCGTCGTCGAGGGCTTCCTTCACCTGCGTTTGCAGCACTTCGCGCGTGAGCTCATTCGGGACAGCCACTAACAAAGTGGAACCGATGAGGCCCTGTGCCTGGGCCAGGATGACGAAACCGCGTTGCCGGGGTGACACACGGTGGTCGTTTTCCAGCAGGCTCACCACCCGCCGCCAGGAACTTCCGACAGTGTTGGCTTGGTTGGCTTCGTCTACTGTCATCGATCAGTTCCTCAAACTTGCTTGCTTTCATTACCTTCAGCCGGGCGGGTCGATCCAGCGCACTGGAGACCGCACAATCCACAGGGTTATGCACAGTCCGTGGATAATGGGCTACTGAGCCACTGTAGAGGATGAAAATGCCAGAAGATAGCTGGGTTCTATGCTGTGGATAATCACAACGGTGTAGTTCGAAATCCGGCCGCGTGGCGCGCTCGTCCACAGGCTGGAGCAGGACTTAGCCACACCTGTGGAAAATCTATGGATGGACTCTGGTTTGACTCGGGAGGGCGGCAAGCCCTAACGTTGTGAAGTCCCATGTGTACGCTTTTCGCCTCTTTTGTTTCTCTCCCGACGTATCTGTCGTGCGAGTCGAGGGAAGCGGCACATACAAAACTTAGCGTCGACCAGTTCTTCCCCTTGATCGGGTGGGCGCACCTTTGATCCCACTGGAGTAACTAACGTGAGCAAGCGGACTTTTCAGCCGAATAACCGCCGTCGAGCCAAGAAGCACGGCTTCCGCCTTCGTATGCGTACCCGTGCCGGCCGTGCCATCCTGGCAGCCCGTCGTGGCAAGGGCCGCACCGAGCTGTCGGCCTAAATAACTGACTCGTCGGTCCACATCCCTGTGCGAGTTTAAAGGTGCTGGCCACCCGCAACCGTCTGAGGACACCAACCGATTTTTCCACAACTGTACGTTCCGGTGTCCGCAATGGACGCCGGAACGTAGTGTTATATACGGCAGCTTTAGCTGCCGATGAACCAAGCCGGATCGGATTCATCGTTTCCAAGAGTGTCGGGAACGCTGTTGTCAGGAATCTCGTTAAGAGGAGACTGAGAGAAGTCGGTGCCTTGTCGTTGCAGAACTACGGCAGTGGGTTCGCCATAGTGGTTCGGGCTCTGCCCGCCGCGGCGAGTGCCAGCTGGGACCAACTGCGATCAGACTATGACACCGCCCTCGAAACCAATATGAAACGGCTGGGCAGCCGCCTTCCTAAGGCTGCTACTTCAGTTTCTAGCGAAACAACACAGGAAGGGACCCCGCGTGCGTAACTTAACTGCCGCCGTCGTCCCTCCTGCAAAATCCGCAGCAGCATGGCTGGGCCGTTCCCTGTGGAACCTGCCCCGCAATATCCTCATCCTCTTGCTTATGGCCTACCGCAAGGTGGTTTCGCCGCTGTATGGCCAGGTCTGCCGCTTCTTTCCCAGCTGCTCGGCCTATGCCCTTGAGGCCATCACCGTCCACGGAGCGGTGAAGGGGACCTGGTTGGCAGTCAAGCGCCTGGTGCGCTGCCATCCTTGGAATGCCGGTGGTGTGGACCACGTCCCCGCCGGTAAATTCCAGTGGCCCGCAGACCGCACCCCCACAATTGTTGTGTTGAACAATCCGGACAAGTACCTGGCTGCTCAGACTGATGGAGAAGGCCGCTTTGCGGCCTGACGAATAGGGATATCGTATGGATTTCTTTGGAACAATCATGTTTCCGTTCAAGTGGCTTGTGTCTGCCATTATGGTGGTCTTCCACGATGGCCTGAGTGCCATCGGGATGCCCGCCGCCAATGGCTGGACGTGGACCCTGTCCATCATTGGACTGGTGCTCGTGATCCGTGCAGCCCTGATCCCCGTGTTCGTCAAGCAGATCAAGGCCCAGCGCGGCATGCAGCTCCTGCAGCCTGATCTGAAAAAGCTGCAGGACAAGTACAAGGGCAAGACTGACCAGCTGTCCCGCCAGGCCATGGCGCAAGAACAGATGGCGATGTACAAGAAGCACGGGACCAATCCGTTCTCGGCCTGCCTTCCCATGCTGATCCAAATGCCGTTTTTCTTTGCCCTCTTCCAGGTCCTTTCCGGAATCACGGCGGCGGCCACCTCGGGGACGAGCATCGGTGCAATGAGCCACGAGCAGGTGGTGCAGTTCGACAAATCGAGTATCTTCGGCGCACCACTCTCTGCCACCCTGCTTCACGGCACGCCTGAGGGTGGCAACGTGGTGGCCGTATGGATCCTTTCAATTGTGATGATCCTCGCCATGACGGCCTCGCAGTTCATCACGCAGAAGCAGATCATGGCTAAGAACATGTCTGAAGAGGCCATGGCGAGCCCGTTCATGAAGCAGCAGAAGATGATGCTCTATATCCTGCCGCTCGTCTTTGGCGTCGGTGGCATCAACTTCCCTATCGGCGTTCTGATCTACTGGACCACCACCAACCTCTGGACCATGGCACAGCAGTTCTTCGTCATCCGCCGCATGCCGACGCCGGGATCCCCTGCCGCTAAGGCTTTGGCCGAGCGCCGCGCCGCTAAAGGCCTGCCGGCCCTGCCCCTGTCGGGTGCCAAGAAGGCCGAAGCCGAGGCCGCTGAGGCCGCTGAGGCAGCGGCCGTGGCTGCCAGGAGCCAGCGTGTCCAGCCACAACGTAAGAACAGAAAGAGGAAGTAATGTCTGCCGAGAGCACCGACCACGCTATTTCCGCTGAAGCCGTTGAAGGTCAGGGTGACGCTCTGAGCGCTGTTCAGGACACCGATCAGGATCCCACCGGCCGCTCCGAGGGTGCCGGGGACACTGAAGCTGCCGGGGACAAGGGTGAGTCCGCCAGCCGTCTGGAGGAAGAGGGCGACGTCGCCGCTGATTACCTCGAGGAACTGCTGGACATCGCCGACATTGACGGCGACATTGACATCGAAGTACGCAGTGGCCGCACGTATATCTCAATAGTCGCCGAGGATGAATCGGCCGGTCTGGAGAGCCTGGTTGGTAGGGACGGTGAGGTTCTGGAGGCCCTGCAGGAGTTGACCCGCCTCGCTGTACTGTCCGCCACGGAGAACCGCTCGCGCCTGGTCCTGGACATCAACGGCTACCGGTCCGAGCGCGCCGGCGAGCTGCAGCAGATTGCAGAAGACGCTGTGACATCCGTGAAGTCATCCGGCGAGACTGTGGCCCTTGCCCCGATGAGTGCTTACGAGCGGAAGATTGTGCATGACGCCGTCGCCGACCTGGGCCTGATCAGCGAGTCTGAAGGCGAAGGCGCGGATCGCCACATCGTCGTCTCAGCGAACTGAACGTGCTGGGAAGCTCCATGGTTGACATTTCCGAGACCGAACTACGGGCAGCACAAAAGATCTTCGGCGACCGCCTGCACCTCGCAGAACGGTACGTTGAACACTTGGCCACATCCGGGACGGAACGTGGACTCATAGGTCCGCGTGAGGTCCCCCGGCTTTGGAGCCGGCACGTGCTCAATTGCGCCGTTATTGAGAACCAGATTGCTGAGGGGAGCCACGTTGCAGACGTCGGCAGTGGCGCCGGCCTGCCGGGGCTCTGTTTGGCGATAGCCCGTCCCGATCTGGAATTGACCCTGATTGAGCCGCTTGAACGCCGTGTGATCTGGCTCCAGGAGGTGGTGGACGATCTCGGCCTGGACAACGTTACGGTCATGCGAACCCGCGCGGAACTCGCGGTGGGGATGGTGAACGCCGATGTGGTGACCGCCCGAGCAGTCTCGGCGCTCTCAAACCTGGCCGGGCTGACCATCCCGCTGCTTGCCGGCAAGGGCGAAGTCGTGGCTATTAAGGGACGCAGCGCCGGGGAGGAAATCGAGAAGGCCGCCAAGGCCATCCGTAAGCTTGGCGGCGTCCAGACCTCCGTGGTGCTGGTGGGTGAAGACCTCCTCGAAGAACCCACAACGGTTGTCCGGATCGTTGTCAATAAGCCTCAAAAGAAAACCTAGCATCTGCCCGTTGCCCAAGGACTTCCTGGGTAAGAGGTTAGGCTAGTAACCGGCATCAAACGCCGAATGAGAGTGAGAGTGTTCCAGTGACCAGTAGCGAAGCCTCCACGCAGCGGATTCCTCCGTTTGTGTCCCTGGGGTCCGCACGGGCCGTTGTTGCGCCTGCCGCCACTCCGATGAACGCCAAGAATCGTACGGGATCGGTTGCTAGATCCGCTGGAAAGGCTGGTGTTTCACGTGAAACACCAGGGGCAACCGGCGCGAACGTGCTGGACTCCCTGGACGACGCCAGCCCCATTGCCCGCGAACTTGCCCGGGAAACCAAACGGCGGGAGCGTCTCCTGGGTCGCGAGTTGCCGAAGCCCGAGAAGACCCGCACGTTCACGGTCTCGAACCAAAAGGGTGGCGTTGGTAAGACAACCACCACCGTAAATATCGCCGCGGCCCTGGCTGCCGCGGGCTTGAACGTGTTGGTCATTGATATCGATCCTCAGGGGAACGCATCGACGGCACTTGGAATTGAACACCATGCCGACGTTGACAGCATCTACGACGTTCTCATCAACGACGTGCCATTGCAGGACGTGGTGGCGCCCTGTCCCGATATTGCCAACTTGATCTGTGCACCCGCTACCATTCACCTTGCAGGTGCGGAGATTGAGTTAGTTAGCCTGGTTGCCCGCGAGCAGCGCCTTCGCCGTGCCATCGATGTTTACGCCAAAGAGCGGTCGAAAAACGGTGAGGAACGGCTGGATTACATCTTCATTGACTGCCCCCCGAGTCTCGGCCTACTAACAGTTAATGCGTTCTGTGCCGCCAGTGAGGTGCTCATTCCGATTCAGTGCGAGTACTACGCATTGGAGGGTCTGAGCCAGTTATTGAAGAACATCGAAATGATCCAGAAGCACCTCAATGCCGATCTGGAAGTGTCGACAATTCTCTTGACCATGTATGACGGCCGCACCAACCTTGCAGCCCAGGTGGCAGCCGAAGTTCGTGAACACTTTCCCAGACAGGTCCTGGGTGCCGTGGTGCCGCGGTCTGTCCGTATTTCTGAGGCTCCCAGCTACCAGCAGACCGTGATGACCTACGACCCCTCATCCAGCGGTGCGCTCTCGTACCTTGAAGCCGCAGCCGAAATCGCGGAACGTTAGAAGTTTTTTCGAAATTGCACTAGCTAGAGCCCGGTCACGCCCGGCTCTTCCAATGGAGGGATCTATCCATGAGCGACAAGCGACGCGGCCTTGGCCGTGGACTTGGGGCACTCATTCCAAGTTCTGCTGCGGCATCCGCCAGCGGTACAGCGCCGTCCCGCCCCGTGGATCTCTTCTTTCCTGAAGGTCGGAAACGAACACCGGGTGTCGAAGCCGCTGCCGCGGAAGAGACCGTCGAAGCATCCCCCGCCGACACGGTGCAAGTGGTCCAGGTTCCGTCGGAGGCGCAGGCCGACCGAAGCCCTTCCGTCCCAACGGACGCCGCGACCCGTGAATCGGCCAAGAAGTCGACCGGGCGCGGAACTGAGATGGCCAAGAGTGAATCCCCCGCTACTCCTTCCCGGGCCGGGGCCGGCGCTGACAGACCAGCAGATCCCCTGCCACCTGTTGACCGTGGAGTGGAACTCGTAGAGGTTCCGGGAGTCCGATTCGCGGAAATCCCTGTCACTGACATCCATCCCAACCGGAAGCAGCCCCGTTCCGTCTTCGACGAGGACGACATGGCTGAGCTGGTGCATTCGGTTCGTGAAATCGGCGTACTCCAGCCAATTGTGGTTCGCACATCAACCGAAGAAGGTGGAGAACCCTACGAGCTCGTAATGGGCGAACGCCGGTGGCGTGCAGTCCAGGCTGCCGGGCTCGAAACCATTCCCGCGATAGTCCGTGATACCACAGACGATGATCTCCTTCGCGATGCGTTGCTGGAAAACCTCCACCGGAGCCAACTGAACCCGCTGGAAGAAGCTGCGGCGTACCAGCAGCTGCTTGAGGACTTCGGAACTACCCATGAACAGTTGGCCGACCGCATTGGGCGATCGCGCCCCCAGGTGTCTAACACCCTCCGACTTCTTAAGCTTCCACCGCTCGTACAGCGTCGAGTTGCAGCCAGCGTCATCTCAGCCGGCCACGCCCGGGCTCTGTTGGCGCTACCGGATGCTGCGGCCATGGAACGGCTGGCCCAGAAAATTGTTGCTGAGGGCATGTCGGTCCGCGCGACGGAAGAAGCAGTGACCCTTTACCAGAACCCTTCTGGAACCCCGAAGAACAACATTCCGCGGCCCGGAGCGCGGCATGAACGCCTGGATTATCTGGCTTCATCGCTGTCCGACCGACTCGATACCAACGTCAAGATCTCACTTGGTGCACGCAAGGGGCGAGTCAGCATAGAGTTCGCCAGCGTAGAAGATCTCAACCGCATCATGGATGTACTCACTTCCGGACCCACCAGCTAAGAATCAGCGGCTTCCAAGGACGTTTCACGTGGAACCGATCCCTTTGCTGAGATCGGCAATACGTTCATGCGCGTTATGCCACTCAACGTTCCTGTTGACCCTCGGGGCGCCCTTTGGCGGCCTCTTTGGCTCCTGGTACGCCAGGGTTGCGGCGACGCCCACTGAAATGTTCTTCCGGAAGTTCAGGACCGTCGGCCGTGACTTTGGGGCGGCTTAATCCACGACGTCGACAGCCGAATTGTGCCGACAACCGAGGGTGAGCGCCCCGGAGGCCCTTCGTCTGGTTTGTTGCTGTCCCGGCCTTGAGTCATTGCCTCCTGGCCGAAGTCCTGTTCCCTTCGAGCCAAGGCGTGGTTGATGGGCTTTGGTATGGGGAGCAACCGGAGGATCGGCATGATGAGTTCCTAAGAGCGGCTCGGTTCCCAACGCAAATGAGCGCCTTCTCCTGCTCGTGGAAGTCCAGGCGGACCACGGTCCGGGGTGGCCCTTGCTCCGCGGTGAACACCAACGTTTCACGTGAAACATCGTTGAGCCCCGGGAAGCTCCAAGCCGTGCCCGCGGCCCCGAGAGTTACCGAGCTTCCGGCATGAGAGCTTAGGAGGCCTGGGTGGGCGACGACAACCGGGACCTGGATTCATAGCTGTTTCACGTGAACCTCGGTACTGGACCGCGAGAGGGCAGGGCACCCCGCCAGTTCCAAGAGCTCAATCGCTTGTCGGGAGACAGTCTTACATGGGGTTGCGGAGGTGACGGATAGAGAGGCGCCCTGTTCACGTGGAACGGCAACTTTGCTGATTTCCTAGCAGGTCATTTCCGATGTGTCGTGAGGGCCATGGATCTTGGCGAAGGCGAAGCACCTTGAGCGCTGGTGGCCCTCCGAGGGGCTCAGCGACCCTGTAGAGGGGCATTGTGTAGGCCAACGCCATTGGCGGCGGGCCAGGTCCCTGAAGGCGCCCCTGAGGGCTCGTGGTGGTCGATTGAGATCATGGAGGCACTGTTCGGTTCTCTTCGCTCTATGGACTCCTCCTTCGGAATATTTTGAAAGGTCCGGGCTGCGACCAACTGCTACAGGCCCAGGATTAGCGGGCTGTGGGTGCGGGTTCCCCCAAAGGCCGGTATCTGGAGAAGCGCGGCAGCGGTTACGCTCGGCTGCGGAGGTCTACGAAGCATGGGGCTTCCTCAGTTGCTGTTAACGGGCACTGTCCGGCGATGGTCTGAAGATATCCTGACCCTGCCAGCGGGTGCGAATCGCTCGTGGTCGGGAACCATCTCCCGGTCTCCTTCTTCGCCTAAGGCGGGGAGCTGTATGGCAGTACCGGTCCGCAAATCCAGCGGCACATCACAGGCTTGCTGGCTACTTTCCACTGGTCACCGCGCTGCGTTGTCCCTGCAGGGTTTTTACGGGCAATCGGATAGTTAGCCGCCGCAATTTTGAATTTGCGGACATTCCTTACCAAAGGGCCGTAGCAACGCTTCGGCTGTACCGTGGCAGCGGACGGCTCTGCTGCGCTCCAGCCTGTCCCCCCATATGCGGGACGCGGAAACAGCGCCGGCCATGTCCCGACTGCATCCGTATCGGGTCGGTGTGCTCGGTTTGGAAAGGAGGCTTGTCGAAAGAAGTTTCGAGCAAGGAAGGTGCATCGTCTGAGGGCACCGTCCCCGGGCAGTTTCAAGGGCCAGCGGTTCGTATCTAGGGCGGATGTAAGCCGGTGGATATCGTTGTGGATAACTTCGACTCAAGGAGCGCTGTGATATGACTGGCCCCGACCGCTGAGCATGCAGATGCGGGGTCGACGCACGCTCGTGCATCATTTTGATCGCGGCGGGTCGGCAGATATGTTTCACGTGAAACATAGCTGGATTCACAGGTCCGATGGATTCGTGGCTGGTTAGGAGCCGGAACCACCATCGATCGCGGTTAATTATCGGTAAGGAAGCGAGGTTTTGGCCTCACAACAGTGCGGCGGTGTCGACCGATATCAGCTCGAACGCTTGTGAGTTGCGATAACGGTCGCGCGCCATCTGGTGTCCGCCGAGCATACCTGCGGGCCTATTGAGATCGGGAAAAGACTCGAAAGCGGCATCAGCGCCCTCGGCTGTTGCCTGTGGAAAACCTTGTGTACAACGAGGACACAGTGTCACCTGTAATGCCATGGGCGGCGCCCCGGTGGAGCCGGAAAGGATGACCTTATGCTGTAGGGCTGCGAAGCGGTCGACTCGCGTTAGGTGACCTGCTTGAACCTTGCTGACAGTGTTACGTTGAGCCTCGCTGGCCATGAGTGAAGCCCGGCCAGTGTCCGGTACCGAACGGAAAGTCGGTGGTCACATGATGCCTGTGCGCCGCCCGGCCTGCCTCATACCGTTCCCGGGCCTATATTGCTGTAGACACGCATGGTCTTGTGCGACGCCAGAGGTCATCACCGATCCGCCCGGTGTGCCCAGGATATGTGCTGGATCCGCCCTGCCCGCAAGTGGCGGCTTAAGAAGCCGATAGCTGGCGACGCCAGGACCCGTGAGCGCCGTATCTGCCAGGGAATGCCAGAACTGATGCCGTCGCGTTGACTTAGCAGCCAAGCCACGGCGGGAGGGTGACCGGATGTCCTCAGGAGCCGACGTCTGACGCGAGTGGAGTTTCGGGACCCTTGCGGTCCATACGTTGCCGCCCGAGCGCTCAGTGGGGCTGCAGTGGCAGCCGGAGGCTGGCGTATGGAGGCTTGCGTCCACGAAGTGAACCCCATTCCAGGGGGCATCTCTGGTGCAGGAGTCTCGGGATTGTTCCGCGCTCTGGCAGCGACAATGGATTAGGAATGCGTACTGATAGGAGATGGACGCGCCCTCGGTCAACCTGTGGTATCCGCGGGTGTGTCCTTTGGGGCGCGGTCTTGGCTGAAAGCATACATTTGGTAGGGCAGCCTTTCCCGTCAGAGTGGAGAACAGGGCGGTCTGATCGGCGCACGTAAAGCTCATGTCCAGGTCTGGGCACGGCCTCGCATGGAGCCGGTATCGGCGGGGTCGGGACGGATGCCGATTTGGATCTACGTTTGTGATGGCGACCCGGTGTTTCACGTGAAACACGCTCATGGCGGATGTCGGTTCTGCGTAAGGCGGGCACTTCTGACCCCTTGGATTCTTCGGCTGGGCCCCGGCGCCGACGGAATGTACGCCTGTTGGCCACCGCGTTTCACGTGAAACATAACGACACTCAGCCCCGAAGGGGCAGGTGTCTACGCTGCAATGTCTCCGCTGTAGCCTGGAACTGCACACAGTTGTGGGGCTCGGGACATGGTCCTTTTTCGGCAGACAAGGCGTTTTGGCAACCAAAGGCCGAGATGTCCAACGGAAGTGTCGGTTGAACGAAGACACTGCAACATAGCACTTTCGCGAAAATTGCAAAGATTTCAGCAAAACTTCCCTGGTGAAAGGCACTCCCTGAAAGTGCCGGTGGCTAATGTTGGCACCTCGGAGGTGACCGCGCGCCGGCAGTACGATCCGCGGGTGGGCGTCTTGAGTACCGCGGTGGTAAGCCATCGAGATACTTAAATTGACAGCCGATCAAGATTTTCCCCAGTATCCGGGTGACAAGGTGCCGGGGCTGTGGGGAAGCTTTACGCCGGAAAAGGTCGTGGATGCGATTGCAGCGAGAACTTCACGCTTGTATGAGCCGGCCGAAAGCAGGCGGACAGCAATTCCGCGCACGGTGATGGCACCTCAGGAGGCGCTTTTGGTGACCAGGCTTCGCGGGGTACATCCGATATTTGCCATGGACGCCCGGGCGGAGATCAGCTCACTGGATCCCTTGTGTTGCATTCGCCGTAGGTCCGGAGTCCCCCGGGCCCCACACCACGTCGGCGGGGTGTTGCCTAGGGATATTCGGCTGGCGGGTTTCCTACCGACGGCGACAGCGGATACCCGGGCTGTTTCACGTGAAGCGTTCATGTCGTCCCACCGGGACCGGAGTCAGCGGACCCGTCCGCTTGTTCGACGAATTGTTTGGATCCCGTTTTACGTGAAACGTTCACACCACTCACCGAACGTCGAACCACCCAGGATTGTCGTCCCGGACCAGTGGACTCCTCAGGCTTTCGCGGTTTCGGGCACATGCACCGCCTGTAAGCGGGCGTCCTGCATGTGCACCGTTAAACCAACCTGATTTGGACGATGACCCAGGCGATTGGCCGTCTAGGGGGTAATCCGACGTGTGGGGTCGGCTTGTAGGATTGCAGCATTTTCTCTAAAACGGATGGCCCCGCCTCTTTCGAAGCGGAGCCATCCGGTCATAACCGGCGCCGGGAGCCGGCGGACAAAATTCAGGACAAGACGTCGGCGAACTCTTTTTCGAAGTACTGCTTGGGTCGGGCGCCGATGACAGTGCCCTTCACCTCTCCGCCCTGAAACAGGTATACCGCGGGAATCGACGTGATTCCATACTGGGCGGCGATAGCGGGATTGTCATCAACGTTTACCTTGACGACGTTGACTTTCTCACTGTATTCCACGGAGATTTCATCGAGAATCGGTCCGAGTTTGCGGCACGGGCCGCACCACTCGGCCCAGAAGTCCACAATGACCGGCTTGTCCGATGCCAGCACGTCGGTGCTGAAGCTAGCGTCTGTTACTTCTTTGGCGTTGCTCATAGTCCTGTCTTTCTCTCGGTTGATGGCTTGGTGCGGGTTTTAGGCGTCAAGATCGGCGAGGTAGTGCTCGACGTCGACTGCTGCGACGCAGCCGGACCCTGAGGCCGTGATCGCCTGGCGGTAAGTCGGGTCGATGACGTCACCGGCTGCGAAGACACCCTTGAGGCTGGTCTTTGAACTGCGGCCCGCGACCGCGATGGTCCCCTCGGCAGTCAGGTCAAGCTTCCCCTTCACGAGATCGGTGCGGGGATCGTTGCCGATTGCCACGAAAACGCCGGTAACGGCAAGCTGGCTCTCGGTACCGTCGAGGAGGTTTTTCAGTCGAAGGCCGGTTACTTTGTTATCGCCCAGGACGTCCTCGACGCCACTGTTCCAGATGAAGCTGATCTTCTCGTGGGCAAGAGCGCGGTCGGCCATGATTTTGGAGGCCCGGAGTGTGTCGCGGCGGTGTACCACCGTGACCGTCCTCGCGAACTTGGTGAGGAACAGCGCCTCCTCCATGGCGGAGTCGCCGCCGCCAACGACGGCGATGTCCTGATCCTTGAAAAAGAAACCATCGCAGGTTGCGCACCAACTGACACCATGGCCGGAGAGACGTTTCTCGTTGGGCAGGCCAAGCTCGCGGTAGGCCGAACCGGTGGAGAGAATGACGGAGCGCGCCCAGAAGGTTTCCCCGGAGCCGGTGGTGACGGTCTTGATGTCGCCGTCCAGATCAAGGTCGGTAACATCCTCGAACTGGATTTCGGTGCCAAAGCGGGCGGCCTGCTTTTCGAAGTTCTCCATCAGGTCCGGGCCCATGATGCCGTCCGGAAAGCCGGGGTAGTTTTCAACATCGGTAGTGTTCATCAGCTCGCCGCCAGCCGTCACGGACCCGGCCAGCAGCAGCGGCTTAAGGTTGGCGCGCGCCGTGTACACCGCGGCGGTGTAGCCAGCGGGGCCGGAGCCGACGATGATGACATCACGTACGTCGGACGCGGTGTTTTCTACGGTGCTCACTAAACGGTGAACCTCTTCCTTTGTTGATGCGCCGGCCTGGATGGGCCGACCACATGGCACAACTACTACTGGGTACTGAATATTCCGGCGGTGCCGGCCACCCGGGAGAGACACCTCATGCCTCCACCCCCCGACGGGTGCATGGTTGCGTCCCGGGAGTTCCGGCGCCGCTGCAGGGCGGCAGGAGCCTACTGAACCTTGATCTCGGCCAGGCGCAGTCCGTATCCGTAGCGCGTTTTCGGGGCCGCGAGCTTGGGCAGGGTTTTGATGGAAACTATGACGTATTCCGCCGTCGTTGGTTCCGGCAGCGGCATGGTCAGGTCCGGTGAGGTGAAGCTGTTGCTGCCTACCTGCCTGGCACCCTCAAGGGATGGGCGGTCGTTGGTGTAAACGCTGATGCTTCCGCCGGAGGCACCCAGCTGGCTCAACGTCACCGAGGAGACCCGGGAAGGGCCCTCGAGCTTGACGACGAGTGGAACCTCGGTCGCAAGGCCGCCCCAGTTGTCGGTGGCGAATTCCATCTCCGACCAGTAGCTGGCGGCGTTGCGGTCAAAGGTTTTGACGAGGTCGCCGTCGTAAGTTCCAGCGAAATCGAAGTTGCCGAGCCGTGTGACGCTTTCGACGGCGGGCGGACCGGCGGCCGGTGCAGGACTGGCGGTGCCCGACGGCTCAGCCGAGGCGGCAGCGTCGGGGGCGCTGGTGGACGCTGGGCCGCTCGCGGCGGGCTGCGGCGTCGTCTTGAACAAGCTCCCGAGGTTGGTCACGGCGAGCACCAGCCCGACCACGAGGACAGCGGCCAGAAGGCCCCCCACCAACCAGCGCATGGACCGGGGCTCACGCTGGGGTTCCTGGTCCTTGCTGTATTGCTCGTCGTCGGCTGACGAGCCGGTGTCCCGGGCCGAACCCGGAAAATACCCGGGGGCGCGGTCGGCAGAGGCGCGGCCGGCCGTGGCAGGGGCCGCGGCGTGGTCGTCGTTGGAGGTCACCCGGTTCCCGGGAGTGGGTTGATCGTAGTCGTTGTCAGACCACAGCGAGACTTTGGGGGCCGCTGCGGGCGCCTCGGCTGCGGAAGCCTGGGAGCCGGAGGAGACCGGTACCCCATCCTGCACCGGCTGGGGGGCCGTGGGTTGGGGTGTTGCGTCCCGGGGTTTGGTCTGGGGCGATCTGCCCTTGGACGAGACCGCGGCGCCGGCTCCTGCCGCGGCGGCAAGCCCTGCTGCCCCGGCGGCCGGCGGCGCCGCCGGACGGTCAGTGGATGCAGGAGAAGCAGCCTGTCCCGCGCCCGGTGCTTGAACAGCGGGACGTTCGTTCTGCCCGTAGTCGATGTACCCGGTGTCTGCTTCCTCCTCGTCGTAGAGCCCGTCGTAAGTTTCGGGCTCGTGGGAGCGAGGCTGTCCAAAGATTTCACTGCCCAGCGTGTCGGTAAAGAAAGGTTCGACGTACGGCGGGTTGGAGGACACCACGAGGTCCAGCAGGTCAGCGGCCGACGTGTGGTTCGTGATGAGGTAAGTGGTGGCGTCACTGACCCCGAGGTCGAGGATCTGCACGCTGCCGGGCCGTTCGCCGGTGGCAACTTCCCGGGCACTTTGTGCGACTTGATCCGCGTTGCCGGGCCCGGCAACCAGGATGCTCACGGAACGGTTGAGCACCTGGTCCACTCCGTCCAGCACCAGATCCTGGTCATGCGAGGTCAGTACGGTGGCAGTGACCTTGTAGCGGCCACCTAGTACTGATCCGACATCGATCGGGTGGGACACGGGTTCCTCCTAGACAGTCCGGGAGCTGCTGGACTAATCGCTTCAGCAGTGACCGCACGCCGCCCGGCAAGCCGGTAGAACCCGTGGTCTGCAACTCCCCTTATTAGTCTTCGATCCTAGCCGATGAGCTGTCCCGGCCACGGAAGCACGGCCCCGCGTACCTCACCGGTTACTATTTTTTCTTCTCGCTGCCGGAAGGGAAATCCGGGTTGTGGCCTGCGGGGCCCGGCTGCTCCTCGGCAGGCAGGTACCCGCCGTCCGGTCCAGCGCGTCCGCGCCGTTCATCGCGTTCGTCCAGGTCGGGACCGGCGCGGAAGGACGCGGCGTCGAATTCCCCCGAGATTCTCGGGATAAGGCCCGTATCCACGGATACGGTTGCTCTTTCCGGCCGGGGCCGCGCCGCAGTTGGGAGGTTGGAAAGATCTGCGGACCCGGCCTCTCCGGCCGGCTGGCGGCGCAGCCGGGTCAGCAGCGGCTGCAGCAGGTCGCTGAGCTCAGTTACCCGGAATAGCTTCAGCAGGAGCAGGTAGGCCGCCAGCATGACGGGACCGACGACGGCGATCGTCACCAGAGCGGCGATGGGTGAGCTCCAGGCAAAGCCCTCCCTGTTGTAGCTTCCCAGCAGCCACAAAGCGGCGGCTCCGGTGAGGGCGGAACCCAACGCGGCATAGCCCATCCGGATATAGGCGTTGGCGATCCGTGGACCGTCGAGATGCCCGAGAAGCCGCCGCAAGAAGATCGCACTGACGATCACGGAGAGGATATTGCCGCCGGTATAGAGCGTGGCGATGGCGAAAATGATCTGGTCGAACGGGAGAAATTGGATGGAGAAGGCGGCAACAACGTTGACGAGGGCCAGCACCAGTTGAATGAAGAACGGCGTCCGGGCATCCTCGTTGGCATAAAACACCCGGGACATCATGAAGTTGGCGCTCATGAACGGGGTGCTGAGAGCCAAAATGGTCAGGGTTTGCGCCAGCATGACGCCGTCCTGGGGCACATTGCCGGAGAAGAACATCCCCAGCGGTCCCGCAAGGGCGAAGAGGGCCAGTGCCCCGAACACCGTCGCCACGGCCATGGTGCGCAGCCCGTGGGAGAGCGCGTCGCGCAGCGCCGCCTGGTCGCCGTCCTGTGAGGCACGGGTCATCCGGTTGAACAGCACCGTGGCCAGGGACAGGGCGATGATGGAGTGCGGGAGCAGGTAGAGCTGGCTCGCCACTTCGAGCACAGCGTTCCCCGGCAAAGAGTTCGCCGCCGGATCGCCGGCCTGTTCCAGCCGGAGCCGTTCCGCTCCCGGGATCGTGGCGATGCGCATGACATACAGGAATGCCAGCTGCCCGACGGCGGCCGTTGCCAAAGTCCAGACACTGAGCTTGGCGGCCTGACCCAGACCCACGCCCCGCCAGCCGAATCGAGGCCGGAGACCGAGCCTGAGGCGGAAGACGGGGACCAGCAAGATGGCGGTCTGGGCCACTACGCCGATGGTGGAGAACCCGGCCACGAGGAGGGTCTGGGTGGAGTTCCACGTGTCAAGAGTGTGGGGATTGACCGCGTTGGTTCCCATAATGCCGATGAACATGCCTAATCCGGCAATAGCGACAATGTTGTTGAGGATGGGCGCCCACATCGCGGGCCCGAAGGCGCCATGGGCGTTAAGAACCTGGGTCAGCAGGGCGTAGAGGCCGTAGAAGAAAATCTGCGGCAGGCACCAGAACGCGAACGTTACCGCGAGGGCCTTCTGTTGCGGCGAGTAGCCCTGGGTGGTCAGTTGGATAACCCACGGTGCCAGCAGAGTGACCAGCAGCGTGAGCGTCAAGAGGACCAGGACTGCCAGAGTCAGCAGCCGGCTGATGTAGTCCGCTCCCCTGTCCGGGGCCTTGCTTGCCTTGATGATCTGCGGCACCAGGACAGCGTTGAACACCCCGCCGGCGACCAGCAGGAAAATCAGGTTCGGCAGGTTGTTCGCGTTGATGAAGGTGTCGTTGACGGTGGAGCCCAGGCCCAGGGCGGCCGCCAGCATCCAGGTCTTGGCGAATCCCAGGAAACGCGAAACCAGCGTTCCTGCAGCCATGATGGCACTGGAACGGACTTCTCCGGATTGGACGGCTTTGGAATCGGCAGGACCGGGGGGCGCGGGGGTGGGTTTGGCGGATGACATTGTCTTCATCGTCTCACCCGGGCAGGGCAAAAGGTGCTATCCGCGTCCTGCTCGCAGGCCCGCGTGGCCCTAGCGGTGCTCCGGAAGTACTTCCTTGGCGAGGTCGGCAATGCGGCGCTCGTTCGGGAAGGACAACTTCCGTGCCAGTTCGTGGATGGGAACCCAGGCGACGTCGACGGCTTCCTTGTCCGGATCATTCTCGATGGTCAGCTCCCCGCCGGTGGCCTGCAAGAGATAGTGATGGACGGTTTTGTGGACGCGGTGCCCGCTGACCGTGAACCAGTAGTCAATGCTGCCCAGCGGCGCGAGGATCTTGCCCTCGATGCCGGTTTCCTCCGCGATTTCACGGACGGCGGCTTCCTCGTTGCTTTCCTTGCCTTCCGGATGACCTTTCGGCAGGCACCATTCCAGCCGCCCGCCGCGGTTCAGGCGGGCAATGATCGCCACGCGGAGTTCGGCGTCGGAAGTATCCACGACGACGCCGCCGGCAGAGATTTCCTCCACAGTGGGAAGGGAGGCCTGCCCGGAGTGCTGCACCGGCGCGACATTGGCACCGATTGCCGAAGGCAACGGTGCGTTTGTCCTCCTGCCAGGAGCGCTCGGTACGGGATGGGCCATGAAGTCCACTCTAACGACTCTTGTCCGCACTTGATGACCTAAACATGACAGGAAAGTGGACGGCCGGGAAAGTGGATCGTCCGTGCCAGCCACATCTTCGACGCCAGCGGCCGGACTTCAGGAGGGTTCGGTGTGGTGCTGGCCGGGATTTCTGACAAGCTTAAGAAACTATGGCGCACGCACATCACCAGACTGACCCGCACACTGTTGACTTCCAGGTAGACCCGGTGGTCCTCGAGCTGGGGCAGCGGTTCGTGGATGCAGGCCACGAGCTGTCCCTGGTGGGCGGACCCGTCCGCGATCTCTTCCTGGGCCGGATCTCCCCTGACCTGGACTTCACCACCGACGCTACCCCGGACCAGACAGTGGCCCTGATCAAAAAGTGGGCTGATAACTTCTGGGAGATCGGGCGTGCCTTCGGCACCATCGGAATGCGCAAGGCCGGCTTTCAGATCGAAATCACCACCTACCGCGCCGAGGCATACGATCACGACTCCCGCAAACCCGTCGTCGCGTTCGGGAAATCGCTGACGGATGACCTGCTGCGCCGTGACTTCACCATCAACGCCATGGCGTTGCGCTTGCCGGCACTGGAGCTTGTGGATCCGTTCGGCGGGGTCCGGGACCTTCATGGGTTGATCCTGGCCACCCCGGGAGCACCCGAGTCCTCCTTCTCCGACGATCCGTTGCGCATGATGCGCGCGGCGCGCTTCGCCGCGCAGCTGGGGATCACGGTGCACGAGGATGTGCGTGCCGCAATGTCCAGGATGGCGGAAAGGATCACCATGATCTCCGCCGAACGCGTTCGCGAGGAGCTCGTGAAACTCATCTGCGCGGCCCACCCCCGGGCAGGGGTGGATCTGCTGGTGGAAACGGGACTGGCTGATTTGGTGCTGCCGGAGGTCTCCGCCCTGCGCCTTGAGTCCGACGAACACCACCGGCACAAGGACGTCTACCAGCACTCACTCCAGGTCCTGGAGCAGGCGGCCGCTCTCGAAACGGCTGGCGACGGTGCTGTACCCGCTCCAGACTTCGTGTTGCGGTTTGCGGCGTTGATGCACGACGTCGGGAAGCCGGCCACGCGCCGCTTCGAACCGGGCGGGGCGGTGAGCTTCCGGCATCACGACATGGTCGGGTCAAAACTGACAGCAAAACGAATGAAGGCGCTGCGGTTCGACAATGACACCACGAAGGCTGTTGCCAAACTGGTGGAGCTGCACATGCGTTTCTACGGCTATGGCGACGCTGGCTGGAGTGATTCCGCCGTCCGCCGTTACGTCACCGACGCCGGTCCGCTCCTGGAGCGCCTGCACCGGTTGACCCGTTCGGATGTGACCACCCGCAACCAGCGCAAGGCTGAGCGGCTCGCCTTTGCTTATGACGACCTTGAGGCGAGGATTGCTGCCCTGCGCGAGCAGGAGTCCCTCGAAGCCGTCCGGCCGGACCTGGACGGCGGCCGGATCATGGAAATGTTGGGACTCAGGCCCGGCCCCGTCGTAGGGCGTGCCTACAAATTCCTGCTGGAAGAACGGATGGAACACGGCCCGTTGGATCCGGCCGTGGCCGAGGCCAAACTGCAGGAATGGTGGGCGGCCCAGCCTGAGTCCGCCTCCGCATTTACAACTGAGGAGTCCTAAGTGATCGAATCTATTAACAGCCCCCGCCCGCAGCTGTGGATTCTCCGGCACGGCGAGACCGAGTGGTCCAAGAGCGGCCAATACACCGGGCTCACCGACCTCCCGCTCACGGTCGAGGGCGAACAGCAGTCCGTGGAGGCCCGCAAGGTGCTCGATGCCGTCGACTTTGACCTGGTCCTGACGTCCCCTCTGCGGCGGGCACGCCGGACCGCGGAGCTGGCTGGCTTTCCCGACGCCGAGCTGGAGCCGCTCGCCGTCGAATGGGACTATGGCGACTATGAGGGCATCAGTTCGGACCTTATCCGCAAGGACAACCCGGAGTACCTGGTCTGGACGCACGGGGTTCCGAACGGCGAAGCCCTCGACGACGTCGCCGCGCGCGCGGACAAAATTGTGGCCCGGGTAATGGAATCCGGCCTGGACAACGTCCTGGTTGTGGCCCATGGGCACTTCTCCCGGATCCTGACCGCGCGGTGGCTGGGGCTGGATCCGCACGAAGGGCGGCACTTCGTCCTGGGAACGGCAAAAGTCTGCACGCTCGGCTGGGATAAGAAGACGCCGGCAGTGGTCCGGTGGGGACTATAAATAGGGTTTAGAAAAAACTTCAGAAAAGTTTATGAATTCGGTGGTCAACCGCTGCATTCATGGTGTATTTTTATTTATGACCCCACGGCACCTGCCGGGGTCAAGGCGGCCGCCGCCCGGTTCTTCAACCGGAGCCACGGAATACCAGAAAAGGAGGTTGGGAGAAATGATTACTTTGACTAGCGGACGGATGCATTCCGTCACCGCCACCCCGGCCTCTGACGCTGAACCGCGCCCTCACGCCTGCCAGGCTGTCTCCTGACCTCCAGCTTCCGGCCTGGCTTCCGCGATGAGGGTCTAAGCCCGAATTAGCGCTCCATCGCCGCTGACTGTCTCAGCAGTGACGTGACCCACCTGCCAGGTGGAGCCATGCGGCTGCGCAGCATCCCCGAAGTTCGGAACCCAGCTTCTTGTTGGGATGCTGTCTCCTGCGTCCTAGAGCCATTCTTTCGCTTCCGCGAAACTCATTAATTTCGGCCGACAATTGCCGTGCCTTTGTTGGCCCCTTTACCCCGATTTACCAAGGCCTTAATTGTTATGCCCAATTACGCCGCCATTTTACGGCGGCAGGAGAGAAGGGTCCGACGTGACTATTGCCAGGACCACCACCCAGCCACGCATCCCGAGCTGCCGGGGGGAGGTGACGACCATGAAGCGGCAACTCCGGAGAGTCCTGCGGCGCCTGAGGCCCCCCGCCCGCCGCCCCCCGCGGTTCAACGGGCAACTCCTCGATCAGAGGCGTGAGGACGCCTTTCTTCTCATGCACCGCAACGGCCTTATCCGTTGAGGCATATTCAGCCATCGAGGGAGCACTGATGACTGACATTGAAAACGGAACCCGGGCTGCCCGCGCGGCGACGCGTGGGCAGCCCACCCGTTATCGCCGGTCCGCCGCCCCTGGTGCCGCCCGCGCCGGGGCAGCGCGGCAAGCCGGCGTTGCCCCGGTAAGCTCGGGGACATGCAGGAGACAAAGCCGCCGGACCACCGCACACGTGTCCGGCTGGTCATCCCGAGCCGCAGCGATCCCCTGCTGAGGAACTTCGCGGAACTGGTCGGGGGACCCATGGGCCGCCGCTCAGCCCCCGGCGTGGTCTCCCCCGGATTTTTCACCGTGGAACGCGTCCTGATCCTGATGACCGTCATGGCAGCCGCGATTGGCATTGCCTTCAAGTCCTACTGCCGGGTCAACGGCTGGGAAACCCCGGGGCAGTTCTATGCCACCTGCTATTCGGATTTTCCGGAGCTGTTCAAGAACCGCGGGCTCGGGGCGGGCGCCTTCCCTTTCATCACGCCGGGAGCGTCGTTCGAATACCCCGTCCTCATGGGGTTTATCGCCGGCGCCACGGCCCTGTTGGTCCCCGGAGGGGACGTCTCGGCCGGCCGGATCCTGGCCTACTTTGACCTGAACGCCGCCCTGATCGCTGCCGTCTGGATCATTACGGTGCTCGCCACGGCACGGATGGCCCGGCGTCGGGCCTGGGACGCTGCCATGGTGGCGGTGGCCCCCGGGATGATCCTGGCCGGGACCATCAACTGGGACATGTGGGCTGTGGGACTGCTGGCCCTGGGCATGTACTGCTTCTCGCGCAATAAGCTCGTCCTGGCAGGGGTGTTCATTGGACTCGGCACCGCAACCAAGCTTTACCCCGTACTCATCCTTGGCGCCATCTTGCTCCTGGCCCTGCGGACCGGCCGGATCCGTGCCCTTCTGATCACCGCCGGCGCCGCGGCCGTCGCCTGGCTGGCGGTCAACGTCCCTGTCGCCCTCGCCAACCCTGCGGGCTGGCGGTATTTCTACCAGTTCACGGAGGACCGGCCCGCCGGCTACAGCTCGCCGTGGTTTGCCTACAACCTCGTCGCCGGACGGCTGGGCTGGCTCCCCCTCGAAGCGGCGGCGGTCAACACTCTGGCCCTGAACCTGTTTGTGCTGGCCTGCGTGCTGATCGGGGTTCTGGCCCTGACGGCACCGCGGCGGCCCCGGCTGGCGCAGCTGGTTTTTTTGATCGTGGCCGCGTTCATCCTGACCAACAAGGTCTACTCTCCCCAATTCGTCATCTGGCTCATCCCGCTGCTTGCCCTCGCCAGGCCGCGCTGGCGTGACTTCCTGATCTGGCAAACCTTCGAGGGTCTGCACTGGGTGGCAGTGTGGCTGTATCTGGGCCAGGTGACGAGCGGCGGGGTGTCACAGCACAATATAGATATGCCCTATTACGTACTCGCCGTGGTCTTCCACATGATCGCCATCGGCTACTTGATGACCCGGGTCGCATGGGACCTCTGGGACCCCCGTTACGACGTAGTCCGCCGGTCCGGGATGGACGATCCGCAGGGCGGGCCGTTTGAGGGTGTTCAGGACCGGTTGCGGGTGGACCTGCTCCGTCCCTCCGCATCCGTGCTGCCCTGGCGTAAGGCGGCCGCGAATGCCTGATGTCGCCGTCGTCGGATCAGGACCGAATGGACTCGCTGCCGCCGTGACACTGGCCCGTGCCGGACTCAAAGTGCACGTTTACGAGGCCGCGCCATCGCCGGGCGGCGGGTTGCGCACAACGGAGCTCATTGAACCCGGGCACTTTCATGACGTCTGCTCGGCGGTGCACCCAATGGCCTTGGCCTCACCGTTCTTCCGGGGCTTCGAGCTGTCCCGGCGGATCCGGCTCGAGGTTCCCGAGGTCTCCTACGGCACGCCGCTCGACGGCGGACGGGCCGCCCTGGCCTACCGCTCACTGGAGCAAACAGCCGCGGGTCTGGGACGCGACGGGACGGCGTTCCGGCAGCTCATGGCCCCGCTTGTCCAGCACGCGGACGGCATAACAGACCTGACACTGAACCAGCTCCTGCGCGTTCCGCGGGACCCGCTGGCGGCCGCTCTCTTCGGCGCCCGCGTCCTGGAGCAGGGTTCACCGCTCTGGGGTGCAAGGTTCCGCGAAGACCTCGCGCCGGCGCTGCTGACCGGTGTCGCTGCGCATGCTGTGTCCCGGCTGCCAGCATTGGCGGCCGCCGGAGCCGGACTTATGCTCGGCACGCTGGCCCATACAGTCGGCTGGCCCGTCCCGATCGGCGGCTCCGCAGCAATTGCCGCGGCGATGATCGCCGACATCGAGGCGCACGGCGGAGCGGTGGAGACCGGCGCACGGATCGGGTCCCTGGCGGAGCTGCCTCCGGTGCAGGCCACGTTGCTCGATGTGGCGCCGCCGGGACTCCTGCGGCTGGCAGGCGGCAAACTTCCGGAGCGGTACAGCCGCGCCCTCGAATCGTTCCGGTTCGGCGACGGGGCCTGCAAGGTTGACTTCATCCTCTCCGGACCGGTCCCTTGGGCAGCGCCGGGGCTGGCCGACGCCGGCACCATCCACGTGGGCGGAACCCGCGCGGAAATGGCGGAGGCGGAGAACCACGTCGCCGCCGGCCGGCATCCGGCCCGCCCGTACGTCCTGGTCTCCCAGCCGTCGCCTTTCGACGCCGGGCGGGCGCCTGCGGGGCGGCACATCCTGTGGAGTTACTGCCATGTCCCGGCAGGTTCCACCGTGGACATGGCCGAGGCCGTCATAGCCCAACTGGAGCGGTTCGCTCCCGGGTTCCGTGACCTCATCATCGGCCACCACGTCACGACGGCGGCTGGTCTCAGCCTGTACAACGAGAACTATGTCGGTGGGGACTTCAGTGCCGGCCTGATGGACCTGCGCGGCCTTCTTCAGCGGCCCGTGTTTGGTCCCGTTCCCTGGCGCACGCCCTTGCCTGGTGTGTACCTGTGTTCCTCCTCAACTCCTCCAGGCCCCGGGGTGACGGGGATGCCGGGATATCACGCCGCTAAATATGCCCTAAGAGACATATTCGGCTTGGCCGTCCCCCGCCTGGGACTCTAGGACCCTCAGCACTCAAACGGGTATGGCTTCGGCCGGCCGCGGTGACGTTGAGGAGACTGAGAGCGCAACTCGCTGTATATGTCTTTCAAAGAATATTTGGGGATCTTGGCGGCGGGTCAGTTGCCACCAAGGGCCAGCAGCGGGTCCACCCGGGTAATGCGGCGGGTTGCCGCCGTGGCGCCCGCCAGTCCCAGGGACGACGATGCCCGCGCCAGGGGCGCTTACCCCCGGTTCCGAAGACGACCGCGCTGGCCGTGCCGGTAGGCGTGCCGGCGGTGCCGACCGCCTGGAGGCGGCTCTGGCTGATGCGGGCTGGTTGCCGAGGCCGGCGGTGAGCCCGGACAACAAGACGAGCAGCACGGTGATGAGCGCGACGACGCCGCCCATGAGCAGGAAACGGCCTTTCGCGAAGCGAAGATCGCGGATAGCGGGATACTCAGGGGTCCTTTACGTGGGGGGCGTCTTGTTGTTACAAGCCTCGGGCGGCGGGGCCGGGCGGACATCGCCCGCACGGTTGGGCTGGACGCCGGAAAGGTTGAACTGCGGATCATACAAAAGGTTGATCGTGGCGTGAGGGCAGGGCTCGCCGGCGGGAAACGGACCGTTGCGGGCTACGCTGAAACCATGATTGGGAACGCAGACGGCCCACCGGCCGGCGCGCCGATGGCGGGTGGGAGTAACGCGGACGTGATTCTGCGCGTTCTGCGGGGGTGTCTGCACAGCGGTTTCGCTATTCTGCTGGTCGTCGGCTGCGTGCGGCTGCTGGGCGCGGGTCTTCCGGGCACGGGCTGGCTCGCCCTGGGCACCGCCGTGGTGCTTGCTGCCGTCTACCTTCTGGGCACGGTCCTGGAGAAACACCACGCCACCGATCCGTCCCGGTTCGATCCTCGACCGTATTCGGGCCTGTGGCTGGGAGTGGTCTGCCTCCTCTGGCTGCTGCTGATCTGGGCCAGCGCCGACTTCGTGTGGCTGGCCTTTCCGCTGTTCTTCCTGCAGCTGCATGTGTTGGATCTGCGCCTGGCCCTGCCGGCGATCGCGCTCAGCACCGTGCTGGTGGTGGCGGCCTCGTGGTTTCACAACGCCGGCCAGGACGGGAGTGCCCTGCAACTACCGATGGTGCTGGGACCGGCATTCGGGGCGGCCTTTGCGGTGGTCACCGGCCTGGCCTACCGGGCGCTCTACCTGGAGGCCGAGAACCAGCGGCTCGCCGCTGAGGAACTGCGCCGCACCCGGGCCGAACTTGCCCGCAGCCAGCATGAAGCCGGGACCCTGGCCGAGCGGACCCGGCTGGCCCGCGAAATCCACGACACGCTGGCCCAGGGGTTCTCCAGCATCGTGCTGATGGGCCGTTCGGCGGAAAAATCACTCGACGACGGGGACACCGCCCTGGCCCGGCAGCGGCTCCGGACGGTGCAAGAGACCGCTTCGGCAAACCTGGCGGAGGCTCGCAACTTTGTCCGCGGCCTGCAGCCACCCTCCCTGGCGAGTGGCCCGGCCGGGGACCCGGCGGAGAACCCGACGGAGGACCCGACGGAGGACCCGACGGAGGACCCCCTGGTGGGAAGCCTGCGCCGGCTGTGCGAAAAAACGGAAACCGAGGCGACCGCCCGCGGGGCCCGGTTGCGCTGCCGCTTCGACCTCGAAGGAGCCCCCGTGGAGCTGCCGAACCAGTACCGCACCACCCTGCTCCGGGCCGCGCAGGCAAGCCTCGCGAACGTGTGGGTACACGCCCAAGCGCGCACCGCCGTCGTCACCCTGTCGTATCTGGGCAGCGAGGTAGCGATGGATATCTACGACGACGGGGAAGGGTTTGATCCCGTTGCCGTCGCGGCGGTCTCCAGCCGCGCTGATGGCTCGGGTTACGGGCTGACGTCGCTCCGGGAACGGGTGGCGGTACTTGCCGGCCGGCTGGATATTGAATCCACACCCGGTGAAGGAACCGTAGTGGCTATCCGCCTCCCGCTCGGCGACGCTGCGGTGCGGAAAGAGTCATGAACGCTATCCACGTGCTGTTAGTCGATGACCATCCGGTGGTCCGGGCCGGGCTACGCGCCATGCTGGGCGATTTCGAGGGCATTGCCGTGGTGGCCGAGGCGGCCGACGGCGGAGCAGCGCTGGCAGAGCTGTCGCGGCTCCAAACCCTCGGCGAGACGGTCGACGTCGTCCTCATGGACCTCCAGATGGGCGCCGGTATGGACGGCGTCACGGCGACCGGCAGGATCAAAGCCGGACTCGCAGGCCGGCCGTCCCCGCCCGTGCTCATCCTCACCACCTACGACTCGGACGCGGACATCCTCGCCGCAGTGGAGGCTGGCGCAAGCGGCTACATGCTCAAGGACGCCCCGCCGGAGCAGATCCGCCAGGCTGTGCTCTCCGCCGCGGCGGGCCAGACCGCGCTGGCCCCCGAAGTCGCCGCCCGGCTGATGGGCCGGATCAGGAATCCTGAACCGGTCCTGTCCGCCCGGGAAATCCAATTACTGGAACTCCTGGCGACCGGGCTGGGCAACCGGGCCATCGCCAAACAGCTGTTCATTTCCGAGGCAACGGTCAAAACTCACCTGGTGCACATTTACGGCAAGCTCGGGGTGGACAACCGTACCGCGGCGATCGCCGTGGCATCCCAGCGCAGGATCATCCGGCGCTTCTGAGTCCGCCCGCCGGTGCTGCGCTCAGCCCGCCGGCGGGACCATGTGACAAGGAAATTGTCCGGCGTTCAGGGCATAATGGCGCGATGGGGAACTCATCAAAACTTTCACTGGCCCTGGTTGGGCTCATTCTTGGCGGCTCGTTGGTGGGCTGCTCCGACGGCCGCGCCGGCGCGCAGGACGCGGCAAAGCAGCTTGCTTCCGCCGTTGCGGCTCTCGACGTCGGGGCTGTGCCGTTCGAGGGCAAAGAGTCCACGGCGGCGGACGGTCAGCTCAAGGAAGTGTTCAAAGCACTGAACCCGGTCAAGCCCGCCGTGGACAGCGGTGAGCTGACGCTCGACAAGGACACCGCCACGGTCCCGTTGAACTACGTCTGGAAGATCGGTTCAGGGGAGTGGAAGTACACCACGTCCGCCCAGCTGAAGAAATCCGGGGACAAGTGGGTCACTGTTTGGAGCCCGCAGCTTCTGGTGCCGGACCTGGCTGAAGGGGAAGTCCTCGGCACAGCGACCGACACCCCGCAGCGGGCCGACATCCTGGGCGCAGGGGACACCAAGCTGGTCACCTACCGGTCGGTCGTGAACGTCGGCATCGACAAACCTCTGCTGGCCGCCGCCGATCCTGCCCCGTCTGCCACCGAACTCGCACAGCTGGTGGGCGTGGACCCCGCGGCCTACGTCCAGCAGGTCCAAGCGGCCGGCCCCGAGGCCTTCGTCCCAGCCATCACCCTGCGCGAGGACGGCCGGACCATCACGGAGGATCAGATCGCTGCGATCCGGGGGGCCCGCGCCATCGCAGACTCCCAGCCCCTCGCCCCCAGCCGCGGCTTTGCCCGGGCCCTGCTGGGCACCGCGGCCGAGGCGAATGCCGAACAGATTGAGCAATCCGGCGGGGAGCTCACGGCAGGGGACATCACAGGCACCGGCGGACTGCAGCAGCAGTACGACGCGCAGCTTCGCGGCAGCGACGGCACCCAGATCTTTGCCCAAATGACCGGCCTGACCGTTGAGCAGCGGCAGGGCCTGGCCGACGGCGGTCGCCGGGTCCTGTTCCAGGCGCCGATGGTACCCGGGACCCCGTTGAAAACCACCCTCGACCCGAAACTGCAGCAGTTGGCCGAGGACGTGCTGGGCAAGGTGGGCCCGGCGTCGGCCATCGTGGCGCTCCGGCCCTCCAGCGGCGCCGTCCTCGCCGCCGCCTCCGGGCCGGGCAGCAACGGCTACGACACTGCCCTGCTGGGCCAGTACGCCCCCGGTTCCATCTTCAAGATCGTGGATTCACTGGCCATGATCCGCAACGGCATGACTCCGGATTCCCTGGTGGAGTGCCCGGCGACACTTTCCGTCGATGGCCGCACTTTTAAAAACGCAGAAGGTTATCCGGCCTCCTCCCTGGGATCCGTGACGTTGCGTGATGCCTTCGCACACTCCTGCAACACCGCGTTCATCAACGCCCGCGACGCGGTCACCCAGGCCCAGCTCGAGTCCGCTGCCACGTCGCTCGGCGTGGCAGTGGATGCCCCGTCGCTGGGCGCTTCGGCGTTTCTGGGCTCGGTTCCGGGCGACGCCTCCGGTACCGAACACGCCGCCTCAATGATCGGCCAGGGCAAGGTGCTGATGTCCCCCCTCACTGCCGCCATCATGGCAGGCTCGGTCGCCAAGGGCGCCCCCGTCGCAGCGCAGCTTGTGGTGAATCCCGGCGTGGCAGCCGGAGCCGCGGGGGCCACCGCGTCAGCAGCTGCTAAATCAACGCCGTCCGCTGCGGCACCAACTTCGTCAGCTCCCGCTCCGGCCAAGGCATCCGGCACGCCGGTGACGGCGGCGGAAGCCACCGCCCTGGCGGACATGATGCGTGCAGTAGTCACCTCCGGGCACGCCGGCTTCCTGGCCGCCGTTCCCGGAGCGCCGGTGGGGGCGAAGACCGGAACCGCGGAGTTCGGTGACGAGAACCCGCCCAAGACCCACGCCTGGATCGTAGCCGTTCACGGCGACCTCGCCGTTGCCGTCTTCGTCGAAGAAGGCGGCCTCGGTGCCACCGTTTCTGGCCCGTTGCTGAAGGAATTCCTCACCGCCGCGGGCTGAACGCCGGCGGATCGGGGCCGCGGGGACGGCCATGGGAGGATGGAACCGTGGCTCATATTGACGTTTCCAACATCGATTACTTCCTCTCCGACGGCACCCAACTGCTCAACGGCGTGACCTTCAAGGTTCCGGACGGCACCAAGACGGCGCTGATTGGTCCCAACGGAACCGGCAAGACTACGTTGTTCCGGATTATCTCCGGCGATCTCATCGCCGACGAAGGCGTCATTGGGCGTTCCGGGAATATGGGCATCATGCGGCAGTTCGTCGGTCAGGTCCGGGACGACTCCACCGTCCGCGACCTCCTCGTCTCGGCCGCGCCCCCCGCCCTCGCGGCCGCCGCCCGCGCCGTGGACGACGCGGAACTGGCGATGATGGAGCACGATGACGAGCCCGCCCAGATGACGTATGCGCAGGCGATCGTTGACTGGGGGGACGCCGGGGGCTACGACGTCGAGACGGTCTGGGACGAAGTCTGCATGGCCGCCCTCGGCCTGCCCTTTGACCGGGCACAGCACCGGCCGGCGTCGACCCTTTCCGGCGGTGAGCAGAAGCGGCTGGTGCTTGAGGCGCTCTTCGCCGGCCCCGACGAGCTGCTGCTCCTCGACGAACCGGACAACTACCTCGACGTTCCCGGCAAGCGCTGGCTGGAGGCGAAGCTGAACGAGTCGAAGAAGACGGTGTTCTTCATCAGCCACGACCGGGAACTGCTGAACAACGCCGCGGGCCGCATCGTGACCCTGGAGCCGGGCATCAACGGTGCCGGGGCCTGGATCCACGGCGGCGGTTTCGGATCCTACGTGGATGCCCGGGCCGACCGGAACGCCCGCTTCGAGGAGCTTCGGAAACGCTGGGACGAGGAGCACATCAAGCTCAAGGAACTCGTCAACATGTACAAGAACAAAGCCGCGTTCCGCTCCGACATGGCCAACCGGTACCACGCCGCCCAGACCCGGCTGGCGAAGTTCCTCGAAGCCGGTCCGCCCGAGGCCCTGCCGATCGAGCAGAACGTGCAAATGCGGCTCAAGGGCGGCCGGACCGCCAAGCGTGCCATCGTGGCGGAGAAGCTGGAACTCACGGGCCTGATGAAGCCTTTCTCCACCGAGGTCTGGTTCGGCGACCGGGTGGGGGTCCTGGGCTCCAACGGTTCCGGGAAGAGCCACTTCCTGCGCCTGCTGGCCACCGGCGGCACCGATCCCGAGCGGGAGCACCTGCCGGTGTCCGAAGTGGACATTGCCGAGGTCCCGCACGAGGGCACGGTAAAGCTCGGCGCCCGGATCCGGCCCGGTTTCTTCGCCCAGACCCATGTCAGGCCCGACCTCCTGGGCAAGACCCTGCTGGAAATCCTGCACCGCGGCGACGAACACCGCTCGGGCATGGGGCGCGAGGCCGCCGCCGGCGCGCTCGACGGATACGGTCTGGCCCCGCAGTCGGAGCAAAAGTACGAATCCCTGTCCGGCGGGCAGCAGGCCCGGTTCCAGATCCTGCTCCTGCAACTCTCCGGCGCCACCCTGCTGCTGCTCGACGAACCCACCGACAACCTGGACCTGCACTCGGCCGAGGCGCTGGAACGGGCCATCGACCACTTTGAGGGCACGGTTTTGGCCGTGACGCACGACCGCTGGTTCGCCCGGACCTTCGACCGCTTCCTGGTCTTTGGCTCCGACGGGAAGGTCTACGAATCGGCCGAGCCGGTCTGGGACGAGAAGCGGGTCGAACGCGCCCGCTAGCCGTACAGCTAGCGGAACAGCTGGCTGCTGGTGGGGTTACTGCGGCAGCAGTCCGGAGCTTTGTTCGGCCTCCGGTCCGGGGGTTCCACCCATGGCCGCGACCAGCCGTTCCCGGGCGCGTCCCAGGTGCTCGTCGAGCAGCACGGCGGCGGCATCGCCCTCGCCTGACTCAATGAGCTCGAGGATTCTCTGGTGTTCTGCCTGGATCAAAGCGGTGTCCAGCAGATGCAGGGACTGGACCCGGACCATGCACAACCGCACCTCTCCCACCAGCGAGCGGTACATCCGGCTGATGCGTTCATTGCCGACGGCGTCGATCAGGCTGGTGTGGAACCGCATGTCCGGTTCGACGACGTCGAGCGGAGCGCCGGTCTGCACGGCCGCGATGTCACGGTTGGCTTGCACCGCCGCTGCCGGCACGTCCCCCGTGCGTGCGAGGCGGCGGAGCACTTCGCTTTCCAGATAGGCGCGGGCGAGATAAATGTCCCGTACGGAGTCGGGGCCGAGCTCGACCACCCGGGCGGTTTTGTGGGTGCCCCGGTCCAACAGACCCTCGGCAACCAGCTTCTCGATCGAAGCTTTCGCGGTCGGCCTGGCGACGTCATAGGAAGAAGCGACCTCCGACTCCGTCAGGGCGTTCCCAGACCCCAGCTCCCCGGAAAAGATCCGGCTCCGCAGGTCCGAGGCCACCGCATCCACGATCGAGACTGCCGTAATTCGCCCGGCCACCGGGGCTCCTTCCCGTCAAGAGTTTCTTGAAGTACTCCCAATCCTGCCAGACAAGAGAACAAGCAGCTCTTGACGTCCATGTGTACTTGTAAGACAATCGGAGGGCGCCACGGTGTTGTGACGCCTAACACAATCTGGAGACTCATGTTTCAGCAGATCCTCGACCCCATCGCCGGGTCCCTTGTGATTTCAGCGCTCTGCGCGGCGCTTCCTCTGCTTCTGCTCTTCGTCCTGCTGGGCGTTTTCAAGGTCAAAGCCCCCAAGGCCGCGCTGGCCAGCCTGGCGCTCTCCCTGGTGCTGGCCGTCGTGGGATGGCAGATGCCGGTGAACCAGGCCCTGAGCGCCACCGCAGCCGGGATCTTCTACGGCCTGTTCCCCATTCTGTGGATCCTGGTCAACGCGCTGTGGATCTACCGGCTTACCGTGGCCACCCCCTGGTTCGAAGTGCTGGGACGGACCATCCGCTCCATTTCGAATGACCTGAGAATCCTGTCCATCCTCATTGCCTTCTGCTTCGGTGCCCTGCTGGAATCCCTGGCAGGATTCGGCGCACCGGTGGCCATCTCTGCGGCCATGCTGATGGCTGCGGGCATGAAACCGCTGAAATCCGCCGTGGTCTCGCTGCTGGCCAACACCGCGCCCGTAGCCTTCGGCGCCATGGCGGCGCCCATCATCGCCCTGAACGGCGTCACGGGCCTGCCGCTGCATGACCTGTCCTCGATGGCCGGCCGCCAGACGCCGTTCATCGCGTTGATCGTTCCGCTGCTGCTGGTCTTCATCGTCGACGGCCGCCGTGGCCTGAGGCAGACCTGGCCCGTGGCCCTCGTGGCCGGCGCCACCTTCGGCGTGGCCCAGTTTGTGACGTCCAACTTCTTCGCCGTGGAACTGACCGACGTCGTCGCCGCCGTCGTGACAGTGGCCGCCGTATTGCTGATGCTCAAGTACTGGCAGCCGAAGGAAATCATCGGAATGGAAGGCGCCGTTGAAGGCGCTGAGGACGCCGCGGCCGCCGCCGTCGCCCTGATGGCCGGCAGCGCCCCCCGTAGCGGCGGATCCGCCGTCGCCGGGACCGCCGCCCGTCATTCGTTGGCAGCTCCCGCGGCAGGCACCACGGTACCGACCGATAATTCCCGGCCGGAACCCCGGCAGATCTGGATGGCAATCGCCCCCTACCTGATCATCATCGCGGTGTTCTCGGTGGCCCAGATTCCGGTGGTCAAGAACTGGCTGGGACAGGTCGGCAGCGTGAGCTTCGCCTGGCCCGGTCTGGACATCACCGATTCGTCCGGCAAGCCGGTTGCCGCCACCAAGTTCAAGCTCGACCACCTCAAGGCGACCGGCACCCTGCTGCTGTTTTCCGGGTTGATCACCCTGGCGATCTACAAGATTTCGGCTTCACAGGCCCTGCGGATCTACCGGGACACCGTTGTCCAGCTGCGCTGGACCATCGTCACCGTCACCGCCGTCCTTGGCCTGTCCTTCGTAATGAACCTGTCCGGCCAGACCACCAGCCTGGGCTTCGCGCTTGCCTCCGCAGGCGGCTTCTTCGCCATCCTCTCCCCGCTGATCGGATGGATCGGCGTTGCCCTCACCGGCTCCGACACGTCCTCCAACTCCCTTTTCGGCCAGCTGCAGGCCACTGCCGCGGCGCAGACCGGCCTGTCGCCGGTGCTGATGGCAGCCTCCAACTCCTCCGCCGGGGTGATGGGCAAGATGCTGTCACTGCAGAACCTGGCTGTTGCCGCCGCGGCCGTGGGCCTTGACGGCGCCGAGGGGACCCTGTTCCGCAAACTGATCGGCTGGAGCCTGGGCCTGCTGGCGCTCATCACCGTGCTGATCTTCCTGCAGTCCACCCCCGTCCTCGGCTGGATGGTCCCCTGATGGCGCCCCTGGACCTGGCGGGGCTCCGCTTGGCAGTGCAGGATCCTGCCCAGGTGAAGACCCGGGCGATCGACCTGCACGCCAACGCCCATGACGCCTCGCACTTTCTGCTCATCCCGCAGGCGGTGGTCACGGCCGGGAACGCTGCCGAGGTCGGCGGGTTACTGCGCGCCAGCGCCGCCCAGGGCGTGCCGCTGACCTTCCGCTCCGGCGGAACAAGCCTCAGCGGACAGGCCGTCACCGACGGCGTGCTGGTGGACGTCCGCCGGAACTTTCGGAACATTGACGTGCTCGACGGCGGCGCGCGGGTGCGCGTCCAGCCCGGCGTCACCGTGCGGGCGCTCAACGCCAGACTTGCCCGCTACGGCCGGAAATTCGGCCCCGATCCGGCCAGCGAGGCGGCGTGCACAATCGGCGGCGTCGTTGCCAACAACTCCTCCGGCATGAACTGCGGCACCGTCGACAACACCTACCGCACCCTGGAATCCCTGACCGTGGTGCTGTCCTCCGGCACAGTGATCGATACCGGGGCGCCCGACGCCGACCGGAAACTCCGGGCCCTCGAGCCGGACCTCTACGCGGGGCTGGCACGGCTGGCGGACCGTGTCCGGAACAACGCCGACTCCGTACGCCGGATCCGGCAACAGTTCTCCATGAAGAACACCATGGGTTACGGGCTGAACTCCCTGCTGGACTTCCAGGGCCCGGTGGACATCATGGCCCACCTGATCGTCGGCAGCGAAGGCACCCTCGGGTTCGTGGCGGAGGCGGTGTTCCGCACCATCCCGCGGCTCCCGCACGCCGCGGCGGCCCTGCTGGTGTTCCCGGATCTCGAGGCCGCGAACTCAGCCCTGCCCGCACTCGTCGAGACCGGCGCAGCCACGGTGGAGCTGATGGATGCGCTGTCCCTCAAGGTGGGCCAGGTGCTCAAGGGCACACCTCCCGTTGTGCGGGACCTGGCAGTGTCCGACCACGCCGCGCTGCTCGTGGAGTACTCTGCCGGCAGCGCCGCCCAACTGGCGGAACTCCGGCACCGTGGCGAGGGCATCCTCCCTGGCCTCGGGCTGTCCGCCCCGGCGCGGTTCACCGGCGACTCACGCGAACGCGGCCAGCTGTGGCAGCTGCGCAAGGGCCTTTACGCCTCGGTCGCCGGAGCGCGCCCCCGGGGCACCACTGCGCTGCTGGAAGACATCGTGGTGCCGGTTTCAGTGCTGGGACGCACCTGCCGGGAGCTGATCCGGCTCTTCGACAAGCACAGCTACAGCAACAGCGTGATCTTCGGCCACGCCAAGGACGGCAACGTCCACTTCATGCTCACCGACGGCTTCGCCACCACGGCCGAACTGGACCGCTACAGCGCCTTCACCGAGGACATGGTGGACCTGGTCCTGGCTGAGGGCGGGTCGCTGAAGGCAGAGCACGGCACCGGGCGCGTCATGGCCCCCTACGTCCGACGGCAATATGGCGATGAGCTCTACGACGTCATGCGCACCATCAAGCAGCTCTTCGACCCCGCCGCGATGCTCAACCCGGGCGTACTGATGGACGAGGATCCGCTGGCTCACCTGCGGCACATTAAGACGGTCCCGCCCGTCGCGGCGGAAGTGGACCGCTGCGTCTCCTGCGGCTACTGCGAGCCGGTGTGCCCGAGCAAGGACATCACCCTCACTCCGCGGCAGCGCATCGTCACGCTGCGCGCCATCGAATCCGCCCGGCTGGCCGGAGACACAGCGCTGGTGAAGGAGCTGGAGAAGGACTACGGGTACGAGTCCGTGGACACCTGCGCCGTCGATGGCATGTGCCAGACCGCCTGCCCGGTGGACATCAACACCGGGTCGCTCGTCAAGAGCCTGCGGACGGCCGACGCCGGACCGCTCGCCAACGGCGCCTGGAACGCCGCCGCCAGGCACTGGGAAGGCGTTACCCGTGGCGCGTCCCTCGCGCTGACGGTGGTCCATAAGCTCCCGGCCGCGGCCATCGCACCGCCCAACAAGGCAGCACGGGCAGTGCTGGGGGCGGATACCGTACCGCTGTATTCCGCCGAACTGCCCGGCGGCGGTTCCGTCCGGAAGCGTCCCGCACCGGCAGGAGACGTCGATGCCGTCTATTTCCCGGCGTGTGTCGGCACCATGTTCGGCCCCGCAGGAGCAGAGTCGAACGCAGAGGAACGCGGCGTCCAGTACAGCTTCGAACAGCTCTGTGCCCGGGCCGGGCTCACCCTCCTCGTGCCGGCCGGTATTGACGGCCTGTGCTGCGGTACGCCCTGGTCCTCCAAGGGCATGGCCGCGGGCCAAACAACCATGCGGGAGAAAACCCTGGCCGCCCTGCGGGAGGCAACGCGGGATGGCGAGTTGCCGATCGTATGTGATGCTTCTTCATGCACTGAGGGCCTGCGCCAGGCCGTGGAATCGGAGCTGCCCGCGGCCGGGCAGCGTGCCCTGCGCATGGTGGACGCCGTGGACTTCGCCGCGGAACACATCCTGCCCCGGCTGTCTGACCACCGAAAGCTGGAGTCCCTGGCGCTCCACCCCACCTGCTCTTCCACCCGGATGGGCCTCAACGACGCCCTCGGTGCCGTGGCCGGTGCCGTGGCCGAGCGAGTGGAGATTCCGGAAAACTGGGGCTGCTGTGCATTCGCCGGCGACCGGGGCATGTTGCACCCCGAACTGACCGCCTCGGCAACCGCGAAGCAGGCAGCGGAGGTCGCCGACCTGGGCGCCGCCGCGCATGTGTCGTGCAACCGCACCTGCGAACTGGGCATGACCCGCGCCACAGGCGCCCAGTACCGCCACGTGCTTGAGGTGCTGGAGGAACTCACGCGCTGATCACAACGTTGCCTCAAGTCGTGCGCGTTTTCCCCCGACGCACCCGCAAATGGTGCGAAGGGTTGGTTGCCGGATCTGCGGGAGGGCCGGGATGGAGCTGTGTGTACTTACCATTGGATGCGGGCAGCCCTGTGCCGAAGAACTTGACCAGCTCACCCAACACCCGGTGGAAGTAGTGATCGTATGACGAAGACGGCAACCCGTCCGCAACTGAAGGCCGCGACCGCCGCGACCTTCCTCATTTTCGGCATCAACGGTCTCGTGTTCGCGAGTTGGGCCGCCCGCATCCCGGCCGTGACCGACATACTGGGCATTTCCTCCGGACAGATGGGCACCCTGCTGCTGTGCGTGGCGGCAGGTTCACTGATTGCCCTGCCCACGGCCGGCCGCGTGGTCGGCCGGATCGGCACGGCCAACGCTGTACGCGCCGCCGGTCTTCTGGTGGCCCTGGCCGGTGTTGGCGTGGCATTGGCGCTGCTGGGCGGGTCCGTTCCGGGAACTGCGGCCGCCTTGTTCTTCTTTGGCATGGGCATCGGGCTCTGGGACGTATCCCAGAACATCGAAGGCGCCGACGTCGAGCACCAGCTTGGGCGCACCATCATGCCGCAGTTCCACGCGGCCTTCAGCGGCGGCGCCTTTGTGGGGGCCCTGATCGGCGCCGGCCTTGCGGGCCTGGGCGTCGGGCTTCCCGCGCACCTGCTGGTCATCGCCGTCGTCGTAGCAGCGCTGACTCTGGTTGCGCCGCGCTACTTCCTGCCACACCTACCGGAGCCCGGTCCCGAGGCGGGCGAAACCAGGAAAACCACTGCCGCGTCGGCCTGGCGGGATGGACGGACGCTGCTGATCGGCGTGGTGGTGCTGGGCGCGACGCTCACCGAAGGGGCGGGAAACGACTGGATCGCAAAAGCTGCCGTGGACGGCCTGGACGCCAGCGAGTCCACCGGCGCGCTGCTCTTCGCCGTCTTCGTGCTGGCCATGACCGCGGTGCGCTTCTTCGGCGGCCGGGCCATCGACGCCTACGGCCGGGTGCCCGTGCTCCGGGCGAGCATGGCCGCCGCCGCCGCGGGCCTGGGCTTGTTCGCCCTGGCCGGGGACTTCTGGCTGGCTACCGCCGGGGCGGTGCTGTGGGGGGCAGGGGCCGCCCTGGCGTTCCCGATGGGGATGTCCGCCGCTGCCGATGATCCCCGGCACGCCGCCGCCCGGGTCTCGGTTGTCTCCACCATCGGGTATCTCGCGTTCCTGGCCGGCCCGCCGCTGCTCGGCTACCTCGGGGACCTGATGGGCATCCGGCTGGCCCTACTGGCCATTTTGCTTCCCATCGTCGGTGCACTCCTGCTCGCCGGCGCCGCGAGGCCCCTGCGCACGGGCTAAGCCCCTGCTCCGGCAGTAAGGTGGTCGGATGCGAAGCTTGCTGCGGAAAGTCAGGGGACGGCTTGGGGCATTCGACCGGAAGATCGTGCGTGCCGTGTCCGGCCTCCCCGGCGGAGACCATGACACCTTTTTCCGGCGTCTCTCCGCCGCGGCCAACCAGGGCAAGCTCTGGTTCGGTTTCGCCGCTGTGATGGGCCTCTTCCCGGGACGTACCCGGCGTGCCGCTGTGCACGGGGTGTTGGCGCAGGCGGTGGCCTCCGGGGTCACGAACCTGGTCTTCAAGACCCTGTTGCCGCGGACACGGCCGCTCCCGGAACACCTTCCGTCCTACCGGTTTGTCCACCCGCAGCCCTCCAGTTCCTCGATGCCCTCGGGCCACTCGGCCTCGGCCGTGGCGTTTGCCCTCGGCGTCGGCCTTCTCCGGCCCGCCCTCGGAGCGGCCCTTGCGCCGGTGGCGGCAGGCGTTGCCTACTCCCGCGTCCATACCGGTGCCCACTGGCCCTCGGACGTGTTCTTCGGATCGGCGATCGGCGCAGGCTCGGCCCTCATCACGCGGTGCTGGTGGCCCGTCCGGCCGCCCTTCCCGCCGACACGGCGGACCGCCGTGAAGGCCGCTGAACTGCCGGAAGGTGCAGGCCTGGGCATAGCGGTCAACACGCTCGGCGGCTCCTACTCGAAGGAGACGGCAGCTGCCCTCCAAAAAATATTCCCTAAAGCGCATATTCGGGAGGTCGCCCAGGATGAGGACCTTATCGACGAGATTGCCCGCGTCGCGCTGCGGCCTGGGGTCGCGGCCCTTGGTGTCTGGGGCGGTGATGGGACAGTGGGAACGGCGGCCGCTGTCGCCGTCGGGAATTCGCTGCCCCTCCTGGTCCTCCCTGGTGGGACGCTGAACCACTTCGCCCGGGACGCGGGGACCCCCACCCTGGCGGCGGCCGTCGCGGCTGCTACCGGCGGGGAGGCGGCACGGGCTGACCTGGGATCGGTGGCGGTGGAGCGCGGGCTCCCCGACCGCCCCGAACTTGTGCGCCTGACCATGCTCAACACGGCGAGCATCGGGCTGTACCCCAACCTGGTCCGCCGGCGCGAGATGCTCCAGCCGGCGCTGGGCAAACCACTGGCCGGGGTGATTGCGATGTTCCGGACGTTTGCCGCGGAGCGGCCCACCACGCTGATTGTTGACGGGGTGCGGCACAAGCTCTGGATCCTGTACGTCGGCCGGGGGCGGTACTTCCCGCGCGACCATGCCCCGCTTATCCGGCCGGTGCTGGACGACGGCGTCCTGGACCTGCGCATGATCACCGCGGACGAATCCTTTGCCCGGCTCCGGTTGCTGTGGTCGGTGCTGACCGGAACGGTCGCGACGTCGCGGATCACCCATCTCAGCGAATCCAGCACCATCCGGGTGGAGCCCGGGGATACCACCATGGTGCTGGCGGTGGACGGGGAAGTCATGCCCGGAGTACGAAGCGTCGAGTTTTCGGTGCTGCCGGGCGCCCTGACGTATTACTCGCCCGCAGTGTGAGACCCGAGCCGTCATCCTCCCGGACTACCCTGAGTCGCCCCTGAATCATCCCTGAGACCGGCGAATTCGGCCCTGCGCCCCCGTAGCGTGGTGGATACAAGAACCCCACTGCTACCAAAGGAACGCTTCCATGATCGAAGCACGAGGCCTGACCAAGGTTTACGGCGATAAAACCGCCGTCGCCGGAGTCAACTTCACTGTCCAAGCCGGCCGGGTCACCGGCTTCCTGGGCCCGAACGGAGCCGGCAAGTCCACCACCATGCGCATGATCATGGGACTGGACCGGCCGACGTCGGGCACCGTCACCGTCAACGGCGCCCCCTTTGCCCGGCACGCCGCCCCGCTGCGGGACGTCGGCGCGCTGCTGGACGCCCAAGCCGTCCACACCAGCCGCTCCGCGTACAACCACCTCCGCGCCATGGCAGCCACGCACAGCATCCCCAAGAAGCGTGTCCACGACGTCATCGAGATGACGGGACTGGCCGATGTGGCCAAGAAGAAGGTCGGCGGCTTCTCGCTCGGCATGGGGCAGCGGCTCGGGATCGCCGCCGCGCTGCTCGGCGATCCGCAGACCGTCATCCTGGACGAGCCGGTCAACGGCCTGGACCCCGAGGGTGTCGTCTGGGTCCGCAACCTCGTGAAATATCTGGCCTCCGAGGGGCGCACCGTCTTCCTCTCCAGCCACCTGATGAGCGAAATGGCCGTGACGGCGGACCATCTCATTGTCATTGGCCGCGGCCGGATCATCGCGGACGCGCCGATCCAGGACATCATCACCGGCAAGGGCCAGATCCGCACGCGCGTCCGCACAGACGCGCCGGACCAGCTGATGCGCCTGCTCGCCGGCGACGGGGTGTCCGTGGAGCTGCAAGAGAACGAATTGCTCGAGGTCACGGGCCTGGATCCGCGCGGGATCGCCCGGGCCGCCCTCGAGAACCACGTCATGGTCTACGAACTCACCCCGCTGCAGGCCAGCCTGGAGGAGGCCTACATGGAACTGACCAAGGACGAGGTCGAATACCACTCGCTGATCACCACGGGCGGCACCGCCCCCGTCCAGACCGGAGGCAACTAAGCCATGAGCTCAACCACCCTTGAACCGTCCCCCCGCGGCGCGCATACGGCCGATGCCCCCGCCGGCAAAGTGTCCGCCACCAGCACCGGGCCCGGGCCCAGTTTCCTCCGGGTGCTGAACTCCGAATTCATCAAGTTCCGCACCCTCCTTTCGACCGTGATCCTGCTTGGCAGCACCGTTTTGGTGGTCGTCGGCTTCGGAGCCCTTTCCGCCTGGGGAACCGGACAGTTTTCGGAGGCAGCGGCCAGCGACCCCGAGGCGGCGGCCGCCTTCGCCGCCCAGGGCGCGGACCTGGCTGTCGGCGTCCCCACGTCCGGCATCGCCTTCGCCCAACTGATCCTGGGCTCGCTGGGAGTGCTGCTGATGAGCTCCGAATTCACCACGGGCATGGCCCGCTCCACCTTCGCTGCCGTTCCCCAACGGATCCCGGCCTATGCTGCGAAACTGCTGGTGGTCATGGTGACGGCGTTCGTCCTCACCGCAGTGTCCGTGTACCTGGCCGGCCTCGTGTCACTGCCCATTCTGGAGAACTACAACCTCAAGCTGGATCTCGCCAGCTCCCAGTCGATGAAACTGCTGCTCGTGAACAGCCTCTACGTCGCGGCCGTCGCAGCCATCGGCATGGCGTTGGGCTCACTGATCCGCAACTCCGCCGGCGGCATCATGAGCCTGGTCGGATTGTTCTTCGTGGCGCCCATTGCCTTCCAGCTGATCCCGGGCGACTTTTTCGTCGAGGCCCGCAAGTACCTGCCCGGCAATACGGTGGAACCGATGACAGCCGTACAGCACATGCCGGACACTCTGGAAGCCTGGCAGGCGGCCCTGGTGCTGGGCGCGTGGGTTGTCATTCCGGTAGTTGTGGCCGGCGTGCTGCTGAAACGGCGGGACGTCTAGGCCCACCGTCTAGGCTCAGAACATGATGGATGCAGTTCCCGCAAAGGACGCGCCGACCGCTCAGGCCGACGCGTCCTTTGCGGAGATCACCGCCCGGCGCCGGGGCCGGATCCGGCGTTACCTGTTCCAGCATCCACGCGCCATGGACGCCGTCGTTGTGGCCTGCTATCTGCTGCTGGTGATTCCCACCGCCGTGGAATCGGTGCGCGACGGCGTCTGGCCCGTCGCTGTGCTCCTCGGCGCCGCTGCGGCCGCCCTGGCGCTGCGGCGAAGCCACCCGGTGGCAGTGGTGGCTGCCGTGGCGGTCCTCGAATTGGGGGTGACGCTGCTGCATCCGTGGGGTTCGAACGTTGCGGCCGGGCTGTGGTTTGCGCTGTACTCCGTGGCCGCGGCCCGCACCCGCAGGGCCGCGCTGGTGTGCCTGACGGCCGCCACTGCGCCGCTGGTGTGCCTGTATCTGGTGCTTGCCGTTGGGCCGCTGGACGGCAGGCTGCCGGACATGGGGGTGAACACGCCGGAGAACTTCCAGCTGATCAGCAGCATCGCCGCCGGCATCAGCATCTCCCTCTCAAACGTCATTGCCACCGGGCTCGGCGTTTCAGTCCGGCAGCGGCGAGAACACGAGCACGAGGTCGCCGCCTGGGCGGCCCGGGCCACACGGCTTGGCTCGGTCACGGAACGCAACCGCATTGCCCGGGAAATGCACGACGTCGTGGCACACTCGCTCACAGTCATGATCAGCCTGTCGGATGGGGCCGCCGTCGTGGTTCAAAAAGATCCGGCGAGGGCAGCCGTGGTACTCGCGGAACTTTCCCGCACCGGCCGCACCGCACTGGCGGACATGCGGCGTGTCCTGGGCGTTTTGCGCGAAGACGTGACCCCCGGGCAGGCTCCACGCGAACCGCTCGCGGCGGGGGACAGCCTGGCCAAGCTGCTGCAGGGCTTCCGCATGGCGGGGCTTCCGCTGCACTACAGGCACACCGGCCCGTCGCTGCCGGACGACGCCGCGTTCCAGTTGACGGTCTACCGGATCGTGCAGGAGTCGCTGACGAACGTGCTGCGCTACGGCCGTTCGCTGGGCCGCGTGGACGTGGTGATTGCCCGGAACGGTCCGAGGGTCACCATCGAGGTCATCGATGACGGCAAGGGAACCGTCGATGACGCCGGCGCCATCAGCGTGCAGGGTGCCCGGGACCCCGACAGGTCAGGGGGCGCCGGACAAGGCCTTGCGGGCATGCTGGAGCGGGCGCGCATCTACGCGGGCACCGTGGAGGCGGGTCGGAGCGGCGATCACGGCTGGCGCGTGCACGCCGTGCTGCACTGGAACGGCGACAACGGAAAGCAGGGCACATGAGTCACCATGATTCGACGGAGGGATCCGGGCGGATCCGCGTCCTGCTGGTCGATGACCAGCCACTTCTGCGGATGGGCTTCCGCCTGATCCTGGAGGGCGAGGACGATCTAAGCATTGTGGGCGAGGCATCCGACGGCGCCGATGCGATCCGCCAGGTGCGCGCCCTGGGGCCCGACGTCGTGCTGATGGATGTGCGGATGCCGGTACTGAATGGAATCGAAGCCACCCGGGCCATCACCGCCGCAGCAGCCCACACGAAGATCATCATCCTCACCACCTTTGACCTGGACGAGTACGCGTTCGCCGGGCTACAGGCCGGCGCCTCAGCGTTCCTGCTCAAAGACGTGGCCCCCGCCGAACTGATCCATGCCGTGCGGGTCGTGGCGAGCGGCGACGCCGTGGTGGCTCCGCGCGTCACCCGCCGTCTGCTCGAAGCCTACGTCCGGGCCGGTGCAGCAGCGACGGACCGGAGGGCCGCCCCCGGCGGGGTCCGGGCCGCCAGGGATCCGCTGCTGGAGGACCTCACCCCGCGTGAAACCGAGATGCTCGGAGCGATGGCGGAGGGGCTCTCCAACGCCGAGATCGCGCACCGGTACTTCCTCGCCGAGGCCACCGTCAAAACACATGTAAGGCGGATCCTTACCAAGCTTCACCTGCGTGACCGGGTCCAGGCAGTGGTCTACGCCTACGAGACCGGCCTGGTGGTGCCAGGCAACCCGGACTACTGAGCAGCAGGGGCAGCAAACCCTCGATCCCTCAATGACCCGGGGCGTCTGCACGCGGGAATTGCCTGAAACAGTGGTTTCAGGCACATTGCGAAATTGCCCGCGATGCAACATTCCTTGCCTCAGGGGCCTTCTTCTTGGCAGTGTGCCCCGCCTTGGCCGTCGTAATATGTGAGATTGCACAGGACGCGACGCGCAGGACCGGGTTTAGTGTGAAACGACGATGTGGTCCGCCCCACATATCTCTTCTATCCACCTGCGGACCCGCACAATTTACAAAAAGGACGGCGCCTTATGCAGGCTGACCAGCAACTCTCCAAGTCCCTGAAACCCAGGCACTTGTCCATGATTGCCATTGCCGGGGTGATCGGTGCCGGCCTGTTTGTCGGCTCCGGTGCGGCCATTCAGCAGGCCGGGCCGGGAATCCTGGTCGCCTACATGGCAGCCGGCCTTGTTGTCATCCTCGTCATGCGGATGCTTGGCGAGATGGCGGCGGCCAACCCGGAAACCGGGTCATTTTCGACCTATGCGGATAAGGCCTTGGGCCGCTGGGCGGGCTTCAGCATCGGCTGGCTGTACGCCTGGTTCTGGATCATTGTCCTGGGCATCGAAGCCACCGCCGGTGCTGCGATCATGCACCGCTGGGTGCCGGGAATTGACCAGTGGGTCTGGGCCCTGCTGCTGATGGTGCTGCTGACCCTCACCAACCTGGGCTCGGTGAAATCCTTTGGCGAGTTCGAGTTCTGGTTTGCCTCCATCAAGGTCGCGGCCATATCGCTGTTCCTGCTCTTCGGCGTCGCCGCCATCCTGGGCCTGATCCCGGGCGTTCCCGCCCCCGGCGTCAGCAACCTGCTGAACAACGGCGGCTTCATGCCGAACGGTCCGGGCGCCGTGCTGGCCGGCATCCTGGTGGTTGTCTTCTCCTTCTTCGGAGCTGAGATCGCCACCATTGCCGCGGGCGAGTCCGAAAACCCGGTCGACGCCGTCAAGAAGGCCGTGAAATCCACCGTCTGGCGCATCCTCGTTTTCTACATCGGCTCCATCGCGGTAGTGGTCACCCTCCTGCCCTGGAACTCAGCCTCCGTCGCCAAGAGCCCGTACGTTGCTGTCATCGAGCTGTTCGGTATCCCCGGCGCCGGCACCATCATGGACATCGTGGTTCTGACCTCGGTGCTGTCCTGCCTCAACTCCGGCCTGTACACCGCCAGCCGGATGCTGTTCTCCCTCTCCCGCCGTGGCGACGCACCACGCGCCTGGATGCGGATTTCCAGGCGCGGCGTCCCTGCCGCAGCCGTCCTGGCCTCCACCGTGGTCGGCTTCATCACTGTGGGACTGAACTACATCGCCCCTGACACCGTTTTCCTGTTCCTGGTCAACACCTCAGGAGCCATCGCCTTGTTCGTCTGGCTTGTGATCGCAAGCTCGCAACTGATCCTGCGGCGCCGGATGGGCGCCGCGGCCAAGGACCTCCAGCTCAAAATGTGGCTCTTCCCCTACCTGACCTGGGTGGCCATCATCAGCATCGTCGCCCTGCTGATCGGCATGGTCATCCTGGAGACCACCCGTGAATCACTGCTGCTCTCGCTGGCCCTCGCCGCCGTCGTGGTCGGGGTGGGCGTGTGGCGTTACCGGAAGCACGGCGGAAAGTCCCCCGCGGGCGAGCCGGGAACCTCCGGGACCAAGACCGTTGATGCCGGCGTGGCTGCCGGCCCGGTGTCCTGACTTAACCGCGTCAGAACGACGATAGGCCTGCGGGCGGGGGGGGGGGGGGGGGGGGGGGGCGGCCCCCCCCCCCCCCCCCCGGGGGGGGGGGGGGGGGGGGGGGGGCGGCCCCCCCCCCCCCCCCCACCGCCCGTTCCTGTTTGTCTCCCCGTGAAGGGCAACCGACGGCGGGGCTCGGCGCTAGACTCGGAGCCATGCCTTTCCAGACCAATGCCGCAGCCCACATCCAGGACCTCGGGGCGTACGTCACCGCGTCACCATCGAGCTTCCACGCCGTCCAGGAAGCCGCCCGCCGGCTCAACAGCGCAGGATTCACCGCCCTCGATGAGCTGCAGCACTGGGACCCGCCCGCCGGCGCCGGGAAATTTTATGTCATCCGCGACGGCGCAATCATCGCCTGGGTCACGCCGGAGACGGCCGGTCCCACCACCGGGTTCAACATCCTCGGAGCCCACACGGACTCCCCGTCGTTCAAGCTCAAGCCCAGACCCACCACCGGCAAATTCGGCTGGCTGCAGGCTGGCGTCGAGATTTACGGCGGACCGTTGCTGAACTCCTGGCTGGACCGGGAACTGCAGCTCGCCGGACGCCTGGTGATGTTGGACGGCACCGAGCACCTCACCGCCACCGGGCCGCTGCTGCGGTTCCCGCAGCTCGCCATCCACCTGGACCGTGCCGTGAACGAGGGGCTGGCCCTGGACAAGCAGCAGCATATGAACCCGGTCTATGGACTGGGGGACCCTGCCGCTAACGACCTGCTGGGCCTCCTGGCGTCCCGGGTGGCCGGCGCGGATGTTGACGCTGCCCAGATCGGCGGCTATGACGTCGTCATCGCCGACACCCAGGCACCCGCTGTCTTCGGTGCGAACGGTGAGTTTTTCGCTTCCGGCCGGCTGGACAACCTGTCGGCAACCCATGCCGGGCTCACCGCACTGATAGACCACGCCGGCGCGCCGCTGCCCGCGGGGGCGCCGATCGCCGTTCTGGCCGCCTTCGACCATGAGGAGATCGGCTCCGCCTCCCGGTCCGGCGCGAGCGGTCCCCTCCTCGAAGACGTGCTGGTGCGCCTTTCCGATGGCCTGGGCGCCACGGCGAGCCAGCGGCGGCAGGCTTTCGCGGCGTCGTTCTGCGTTTCCGCCGACGCCGGTCATGCCGTCCATCCCAACTACCCCGAACGGCACGACCCGGCTAACCGGCCGGCCTTGAACGGCGGTCCGCTGCTGAAGATCAACGCCAACCAGCGCTACGCCACTGACGCCACGGGGGCGGCCCTCTGGGCGCGGCTGTGCGCCGGCGCCGGCATTCCTTACCAGGAGTTCGTCTCCAACAACGTGATGCCCTGCGGCTCCACGATCGGCCCGCTGACCGCAACCCGCCTCGGAATCCGGACGGTCGACGTCGGTGTGCCCCTCCTGTCGATGCATTCGGCCCGGGAACTCTGCGGGGTCGAGGACCCGCGCCGGCTCGCGACGGTGACCGCGTTGTTCTTCCGCACGGCGGCGTAGCCGCGGGACGGATCTACGGCCGCTCTGCAGGTCAGAAGGCCAGGTTGATCACGAGACTGATCGTCGTGGCGAGGATGACGGTGCCAAAGAGGTAGGACAGCAGGCTGTGCTTGAGCGCCTCAGCCCGGATGCCGTGGTTCTGCAGGGCCGTGTCGGAGACCTGGTAGGTCATGCCGAGGCTCGTCGCGAGGTAGGCAAAGTCGGTGTACTGCGGGGGGCGTTCCTGGTTGAAGTCGATGCCGCCCACGGCAGAACCGGCCTTCCCACCCGTGTTGTAGTACAGCGCCGCATACCGGAGCGTGAACAGTGTCTGCACCAGCAGCCAGGACAGGGCCACGGACGCCAATGCCAGCAGCCCGCCCGCGAACGGGGAGGCGCCGCCGGCATGGGAATCGACCACGACGGCGGCCACCGCGCCCAGGCTGGCGACGTTTGCCGCCAGGATCAGCAGGTCGGTGATCCTGCGGGACGGATCCTCGGCGGTGGCATGTGACCGGGTTTCGGCGGGATTAAAACGACCGATCACCACCCAGACCCACACCACGTAGGTCAGTGAGGCAGCGCCCCAGCCGACCGCCGGAGCCTCCACCCAGTTGCCGGTCGCGCCGGTGGCGGCGGCCGCCAGCAGCCCGGCAAAAAGCATGGCAGCCAGGCGGAGCCGGCTGCGCCGGGTCCGCCGGTTGCCGCCGCGGACAAGGGATCCGGTGTTCATTCCCCGATTCTGGCACAGGGTTGTCCACATGGCCGCCGGCCGGGCCTCTAAACCCCGCTGGCCGTGCCTAGTCTGGACGGGCATGGAATAGCTGAAACGGGTCCCGATGCACTAAGCTGTTGAAGTCTGTGCTGCGTCCTGCCCCCGTTCCTGGAGGTGCGGCCGGCGCATGGCACCGCAAATGAACCTCCTGTTACGGAAATGCCGTAACCGCTTAGCCCAAAGGAGGTGGGTTCACATATGCGTCCTTACGAATTGATGGTAATCATCGACCCCGAGGTCGAAGAGCGTACCGTTGAGCCAACGCTTCAGAAGTTCCTGAACGTCATCACGACCGATGGTGGAACCATCGAAAAGGTTGACATCTGGGGCCGTCGTCGCCTGGCTTACGAAATCCAGAAGAAGTCCGAGGGTATCTACGCCGTGGTGAACTTCACCGCTGAGCCGGCTACCGCCAAGGAACTTGATCGCCAGTTGAGCCTCAATGAGACCATCATGCGCACCAAGATCACCCGCCCCGAAGTACAGAAGGTTGTTGCTGAGTAATCTCAGCTCCTGATTTTCACTCTTCACCCCGCAGGAACGAACAAGGAGGCAGTAGATGGCAGGCGAAACCACTATTACGGTCATCGGTAATCTCACCAGTGACCCCGAACTGAGGTTCACACCGTCAGGTTCGGCTGTAGCCAATTTCACCATCGCGTCTACTCCCCGCACCTTCGACCGCCAGTCCAACGAGTGGAAGGACGGGGAAACCCTGTTCCTTCGCGCGTCGGTATGGCGCGAAGCCGCCGAAAACGTCGCCGAATCCCTGACCAAGGGCATGCGCGTGATTGTTTCCGGCCGGCTGAAGAGCCGTTCCTACGAAACCAAGGAAGGCGAGAAGCGCACCGTCATCGAGCTTGAGGTCGATGAAATCGGCCCCAGCCTGCGCTACGCCAACGCCAAGGTCAACCGTACCCAGCGCTCCGGCGGTGGGGGTGCCGGCAACGGCGCCCAGGGTGGCTTCGGCGGCGGCAACAGCGGCGGCAGTGGTTTCGGTGGCGGCTCTGGTGGAAACCAGGGCGGCGGCAACTCGGGTGGAACCTGGGGCGGCAACCAGCCCGCGCAGCAGCAGGATGACCCTTGGGCCACGCCCGGGGTCAGCAATGCAGGCGGCGGCTGGGGCAACGGCCCTGATTCCGAACCTCCCTTCTAAACAACATCTAAGGTTCGACCGCGCGACCCGCCAGGACGCCGCAAGGCAGAATGGCGCCAACCGCGTCGGATCACCACCATCCCGTGGATCAATATCCACGGGCTCCATCGAATAGGAGCTCCACGATGGCTAAGGCTGAACTCCGTAAGCCCAAACCAAAGTCCAACCCCTTGAAGGCCGCTGACATCACTGTCATCGACTACAAGGACGTAGCATTGCTGCGCAAGTTCATCTCCGACCGCGGAAAGATCCGCGCCCGTCGCGTCACCGGCGTCACGGTGCAGGAACAGCGCAAGATCGCCCAGGCAATCAAGAACGCCCGCGAAGTTGCTCTGCTGCCTTACTCCGGCGCTGGCCGCGGCTAAGGAAGGGATTAACTAACATGGCAAAGCTCATTCTGACCCACGAAGTAACCGGTCTCGGTGCTGCGGGCGATGTTGTCGAGGTCAAGGACGGTTACGCACGTAACTACCTGCTGCCCCGCAACTTCGCCCTGACCTGGTCCAAGGGTGGCGAGAAGCAGGTTGAGTCCATCAAAACTGCCCGCGCCGCCCGCGAGCACGCTTCCCTGGAAGACGCTCAGAAGCAGGCCGCTGCACTCTCGGCCAAGCCGGTCAAGCTCGTCGTCAAGGCTGGCGAGACCGGACGCCTGTTCGGCACCGTCAAGCAGGGCGATGTGGCCGACGCTGTCGAGGCCGCTGGCCTTGGCCGCATTGACAAGCGCAAGGTTGAACTGCCGACGCACATTAAGTCGGTTGGTTCCTACCAGGCCAACGTCCGGCTGCACGCCGACGTTGCCGCTGTGATCGACCTGGACGTAGTCGCAGGCAAGTAGCCCTCACAGGCTCCGCAGTCCTGAACTGCCTGAAGGCCCCCGCCGCCGGATTCCTCCTGGGAACCGGCGACGGGGGCTTTCTGCTTTACCCCCGCGGGGGCTCCCTTGGAGCTCGTGGCGCCAGGCATGACGGGCGGCAGCCGGCTCCGAGGTGCCTTAGTCCACCGGCCGGGGGTGGTTCAGGATCGATGTCGCGTGCCGGTACCCGTGTCGAATCAGTTCGGTGAGCACCGTCTGGTCGACGTCGTCGAGTTTGTTGACATGGAGGCACCCGGCGCCGGTCTTGTGCTTTCCCAACCGCGCCAGCAGCTCGGCCGTTTGCGGCCCGTAGCTCAGCCCGTAGAGGGACAGGCCGGCCTTCCGGGGCGAAAAGCCGACGGCGGCGAGAAACTCCTGGACCGACGCGCCTGTTGCCGTAGTTTTGTTTTCGGTCTTGTTCCGGCTCGTGTTCACTGGCATGCGGGCAGTCTGGCAGACCGTGGCGGTCTTGTCAGCCGGGCCGGTGCCGGTGGTAATCTGCCGCAGTGACTCCAACTCCTGCCCCAGTTGCCCGCCTCCGCCCCTTCGCGCAGGTGGACGTTTTCACCGACCTTCCCTACCGGGGCAACCCGCTCGCCGTCGTGCTCGACGCCACGGACCTTTCTCCCGAGGTGATGCAACAGTTCGCCAACTGGACCAATCTTTCCGAAACCACTTTTCTGCTGCCGCCTACGGATCCCCGTGCCGATTACCGGGTCCGGATCTTCACGGGCAGTGAGGAGTTTCCCTTTGCCGGTCACCCGACGCTCGGCTCCGCACATGCCTGGCTTGAGGCCGGCGGGACTCCCCGCGGGGACGGCACGGTGGTGCAGGAGTGCGCCGCCGGACTGGTTCGGGTGAAGCGCGACGCCGGCCGGCTGGCGTTCGCGGCGCCGCCGCTGACGCGAACGGGTCCGGTCGCCGGGCCGGACCTTGACCGGATCGCCGCAGGCCTGCGGGTGCCCCGGGAAGCGCTGCTGGACTCGTCCTGGCTGGTCAACGGGCCCGACTGGATTGGTGTGCTGCTTGAGTCAGCAGAGCAGGTGCTCGCCGTCAGGCCCGACTACACGGCCATGGCCGGTCTTAAAGTCGGCCTGATCGGTCCCCATCCAGCCGGATCCGAGGTGGATTTCGAGGTGCGGACGTTCATTCCGGGCGAGGCCGCCGCCGAGGACCCCGTCACCGGCAGCTTCAATGCCGGTGCGGCCCAGTGGCTGATCCGCAGCGGCCGGGCACCGGAGTCTTACCGTGCGGCGCAGGGGACGGTGCTGGGACGCTCCGGCCGGATCCACGTCGACGCCGTGGCGGATGACATCTGGGTCGGAGGGAGCACGGTGACCTGCATCGAGGGGTTTGTGCTGATTTGAGGGACAAAGCGCAGGAATAAAAAACAAAGGATGTGGCTTCTACAGGTAGATGCAAATGCATGTATTGGGTTTGCAGCCGGAAACACTATCTGAGGAGCATTGCCGTGGAATCGCGCCGCATCACCGTTCTCTCCGCCGGACTGGGCGTCCCGTCGTCCAGCCGCCTGCTGGCTGACCAGTTGGCAGCCTCCGCGCAGCGGCAGCTGGCCGCCGCAGGTTACGGCGTCGATATCGCGGTCGTCGAACTGCGGGACATCGCCGTAGACATCGCCAATAATTTCGTGACTGGCTACGCGGGTCCGGCGCTTGCCGACGTCATCGCGGGTGTTGAGGCCTCAGACGGCATCATCGCTGTCAGTCCGGTCTTCAGCGCCTCCTACAGCGGCCTCTTCAAGTCTTTCATCGACGTCCTCGACCCCTCCCCGCTTGAGGGCAAGGCCGTGCTGCTTGGCGCCACCGCCGGAACTGACCGGCATCAGATGGTCCTCGACTTCGCCATGCGGCCCCTGTTCACCTATCTTCGTACCCGGACGGCCGGCACGGCTGTTTTTGCCGGTCCGCAGGACTGGGGTCATAACGACGGCGCCGGCTCACCGCTTTCCACGCGGATCGACCGGGCGGCCGGCGAGTTCGCCGGCCTGCTGCAGGGCCCACAACCGTATTCCAAGCAGGCCGCTCTCGAATCTTTGCCGTTCGAGCAGTTGCTCGCGGGTATTTCCGGGCGGCACTGAACAGGAGGGCGGAGGTCAGTCCTCCAGGAGAGCGATGAACTCCCGGGCCTGCTTGATGGAGATGTCTGAGTGGCGGGTGAGCGCCTCCGCCGCTGCCTCCGTGTCGCCGCTCCGGGCCATGGTACGGATACGCCCGTAGATCTCGTCGTTGAGCATATTGCTGCTGACCTCGCGGGTGATCTCGCCTTTGCTGGCGATGGCCCGGTAGCGGTAGGCAAACCGCTGGGGGGCGTCGTCGTCCTCCTCGCTGGGAGTCTGTTCGGCCGCCTCCGGGCGGAAGGGCTGCGGATGGGCAGCGAGGGCGCCCACGGCGTCCCGTGAGGCCCGCAGGCCGTCACCGGTGGCTTCGAGGTAGAGCTTGATGGCTCCCATTGCCTGCCCCTGGGCGATCAGCGCATAGAGGCGCCGGTGCTGCTCCTGGTCGAGTTTGGCCGCCGAGGCACGTGCCAGCTCGATCGGGTCGCGCACGGGCGCCGGGGACGCCTCCGGCCGGGATTGACGGCTGCGGTTAAGGGCGCGGGCGCCCAGTAGAACGCCGGCGCCGACGAGCACCAGAATTAGCAGGGGGATGAGCAGCGATTCCATGAAAACTACAGCCGATCTACGTAATTCTTGGCGGTCGAGAGATCCGAATGGGTTGCCTGCCGCAGCAGCTTGACGGCTTCGGTCTTCTTGCCGTTCTGGGCCAATGACTGCAACTGCAGGGCAAACTGGGGGTTTAGGTGGCCACCGGGCAGGACGGCCCCTGGTAGCCGGGCTGCCCGAATGCCGGAGCGGATCCCGTCTGTGCCCGCAGCGTGTTGCGGGCGTGGTCGGCCTGCTGTGATTGCTGCTGTTCGTTCTGGCTGGGCCGGGTCACGGCGTCGAGCCGGGCCCGGGCAGCCGTCGCGGCCTGTACCTGGGCAGCGTAATGCGCCTGTGAGCGTACCGCCAGTTCCTGCTGGTAGCGCTCGGCGTCGGACACGCCGAAATCGCGCGGCCGCAGGGCCGTAACAAACGCCCAGAGGACTGCCGCCAGGATGAGGGCAGGCAGCATAACCAGCAATACATCGCCCATAGAACGAGCATATGCCAGATCACAGTTATCCACAGCACATTCTGCACCGGGCATGCGTGGGTCGGCGGGGGCGGCTTTCCGTCGGAGTATTCGTGGGGAACATCACTAAATTCGCATATTCCGGCCCGGGTATGGCCTCATGGGCCGGCCGCTATCCCCAGCCCCTGGCTGCGGTCTGTGGACGACGGCGGCCCGAAATTCTTTTGTGTCCACACGGCAGATCCGGTGTTTCCGCAGGTCAGGACGCTGCCGGGCGTCCAAGAAACTTTCTATCCACAGGTGTTCCCACAGGCTGTGCACAAGCAGACGGCAGTAGTGCACAGCTTATCCACAGGGGCAACCGGCGCTCGGGTTGGTGCCTGCCCGGTCGGGGGATAACGTAGCTGGAGATCGAGCCGAGGATACCGAAACCCGGTGCGACCTCCCCCGGGCCCAGCCCGCCAAGCCTGGCCCGCAAACCGGACAGCAATGGGGGCCGGAAGCACCGGGGCGGACAAAGTGTCGCAGCCGGCTGATAGGACTTAACTCGTCGGGAATCCGCCGGGGCCGACGCCACCGGCACAGCACGGACCAAGGCATACGCGTCGCAGGCGAACTGATATCCGCTGCGGCACACAACGGAGGACGGCAGTTTTGTCAGTTACGCATCTGGACTCAATCGAGGGAACGCGGGGAGCCGAAGGCAGCCGCAAGCCGCCGCAGGACATTCCCGCCGAACAGTCCGTCCTCGGCGGCATGATGCTGTCGAAGGACGCCATTGCCGACGTCGTCGAAATTCTCCGGGGCGTTGACTTCTACCGCCCGGCACACGAGACCATCTACGAAGCCATCATCGATCTTTACGGCCGGGGCGAGCCCGCCGACGCCGTCACGGTCTCGGATGAACTGACCAAGCGGGGTGAGATCAACAGGATCGGCGGTCCCGCCTACCTGCACGAACTCATCCAGACCGTCCCTACCGCCGCTAATGCCGGCTATTACGCTGAGATTGTGGGCGAACGCGCGGTCCTGCGCCGCCTTGTCAATGCCGGAACCAAGATCGTCCAGCTCGGTTACGGCCAGGACGGCGAGGTCGAGGACCTGGTGAACCAGGCCCAGGCCGAGATCTACGCCGTGGCGGAGCGCCGCACCGCGGAGGACTACGTGGTCCTCAAGGACGTCATGGAATCCACCGTGGACGAGATCGAAGCATCCGGGCACCGCGAGGAGGGGATGACCGGTGTGCCTACCGGCTTCTACGAACTGGACGAACTCACCCATGGTCTGCACCCAGGCCAGATGATTGTCATCGCAGCCCGCCCCGCCGTCGGCAAGTCCACCTTCGCGCTGGACTTTGCCCGCTCCGCTGCCATCAAGAACAACTTGGCCACGGTGATGTTTTCTTTGGAAATGGGCCGGAACGAGATCGCCATGCGGTTGCTGTCCGCGGAGGCCACGATCGGCCTGCAGGACCTGCGCAAGGGAACGATTAAGGACGAGCAGTGGTCCAAGATCGCCACGACCATGGGCCGGATGAACGACGCCCCGCTGTTCATCGACGACAGCCCCAACATGTCGCTGATGGAAATCCGGGCCAAATGCCGCCGGTTGAAGCAGCAGCACGATCTCAAACTTGTCATCCTCGACTACCTGCAGCTGATGAGCTCCGGCAAGAAAGTGGAGTCCCGCCAGCAGGAAGTCTCTGAGTTCTCCCGTGCCCTGAAGCTGCTGGCCAAGGAACTGCAGGTTCCGGTCATTGCCCTGTCCCAGCTGAACCGTGGCTCCGAGCAGCGCCAGGACAAGAGGCCGATGGTGTCGGACCTGCGTGAATCCGGTTCCATTGAGCAGGACGCCGACATGGTCATTCTGCTGCACCGCGAAGACGTTTACGACAAGGAATCCCCCCGGGCCGGCGAAGCGGATATTCTCATCGCCAAGCACCGTAACGGTCCCACCAAGGACATTGTGGTTGCCTTCCAGGGCCACTACTCCCGGTTCGCCAACATGGCCGCCGACGCCGGAGGTGGCGGTTTCTAGGGGCTAGCTGCCGCCAGCACCGAGGAGGTGGTTGGGCAGCCGGTTCCCGGGTGCCCGGCCCCGGATTTCCAGCAGTTCCAGGGCGTGGGCGTGCAACCGCTTGTCCTCCTCGGACACCGGCACCCATTGTGGGACCGGCACGGACGTGCCGTGCTCGTCACGCGCCACCATCACGGTCAGGCAGTACGTGGTGAGCTCCAGCACCCGCCCCTTGGGATCGCCCGAACGGACATGGACCGCGATGTGCATGCCTTTCGTTCCGGTGTAGACCAACCGGGCCTCCACCTCCACCACATGGCCTATCAGCAGCGGACGGTAGAACCGCACGCCACCGGAAAAGACCGCCACCGTGTCCATCCCGCAGTAGCGTGACGCGCAGACAAAGGCCGCCTCGTCGATCCATTTCATGACGATGCCACCGTGTACTTTGCCGCCCCAGTTCACGTCCGTAGGCGCCGCCATAAAACGCAGGATGACTTTCTCCGCAGTTCCGGCGTCAGTGTATTCCTGCCCGCCCATTGCCTGGACGATGTCCTCACGGACTTTGATCCGCGCCAGGGCGTGGTCGCGCTGTTCAACTTCATCCGGCGTCGCCGGGTTGAACGGCGGGACGCTGGCGGGTTTGCCATCTCCGCCCACGGCCACGAAAATCACCAGGCATTGGCTGCGCATCGTGGCCGGTCCGCCCCTGGGATCGCCTGAGGACACCACGGTGCGGATGTGCATGGATGACCGGCCCGTGTAGACAATCGTGGCCGTGACCTCCACCATGTCCCCGCTGTTGACCGGGTCAGTGAAGTGGATGTTGCCGACATACGCCGTCACACAGTAGGACTTGGCCCAGCCGACCGCGGCGGCGTACGCCGCCTTGTCCACCCATTCGAGCACGGTCCCGGCGTCCACCGAGCCGCTGTGGCCGACGTCAGTGGGCGCCGCGAGGAAGCGCAGGGTCACGGCATTGGCGGCAGTCTCACTCATGAGGAGAGTTTACTGACGCGCCGCGGAAGCGCCGCCGGCCGCCGACATAATCGCCGTCTGGACCGCCACACACCGGGCGTCGATTCCCGCCGCCGCCCGCGGACGACGGCGGGCAGGCACCCGCGCACCCGGTGCCGCTAGGGTGGTTGCGTGCCAGCCTCCACCCCGACCCCCACACCGCTGCCTTCCCCGCCGGAGCGCCGGCGGGAGATCCTGCGGCTCGCAGTTCCGGCCTTCGGTGCGCTGATAGCCGAACCGCTGTTTCTGCTCGCAGACGCCGCCATAGTGGGCCACCTCGGAGTCGCCCAGCTGGCCGGCGTCGGGCTCGCCTCCGCGGTGCTGCACACAGCGGTGGGCCTCATGGTCTTTCTTGCCTATTCCACCACTCCGGCCGTCGCGCGGGCGGTCGGCAACGGGCAGCTCCCCAAGGCCCTTGCTGCCGGCCGGGACGGCGTGTGGTTGGCGCTGCTCCTGGGAGTCGCTCTTGCAGCGGCCGGATCCTTGGCCGCCGAGCCGCTGCTGGGCTTGATGGGCGCCCGCGGTGAGGTCCGCACGTTCGCCGTTGACTACCTGCGCTGGTCAATGCCCGGACTCGTCGCGATGCTGCTGATCTTCGCCGGCACCGGGGTGCTGCGGGGCCTGCAGGACACCCGCACCCCGCTGTTGGTTGCGGGCGCCGGTTTTACGCTGAACATCGTGCTGAACTTCTTCCTGGTTTACGGGCTGCACCTGTCCGTCGCCGGCTCCGCGATCGGCACCAGCGCCGCGCAGTGGGCCATGGCGCTGGTGTACGTGGTGATGGTCCGCCGGAACGCCCGGAACCACGGCGTGTCACTGCGACCGAGTTGGCGTGGCATCCGCGCCCTGGCCAGCGTGGGATCCTGGCTGATGCTGCGTACGCTCAGCCTGCGGCTCGCTATTCTCGCCACCGTCGTGGTGGCCACGGCGCAGGGACCGGTCAACCTGGCAGCCCACCAGCTCGCAATGACCGTCTTCACCCTCCTCGCGTTCGCCCTGGACGCCCTGGCGATTGCCGCGCAGGCGCTGATCGGCAAGGAACTTGGCGCCGGCCGTCCAGCGGCTGCGCGTGAGCTCACCGGCACCATGGTCCGCTGGGGCCTTGGCTTCGGGGTGCTGACAGGGATCCTTGTGGCGGGCGCAGCTCCGTGGACGGGATTGCTCTTCACGCCCGACGGCGAGGTCCGGGCTGCGCTCACGCTGGCGCTCTGGGTGCTCGCGGCCGGACAGCCGGTTGCCGGCTACGTCTTTGTCCTCGATGGCGTACTTATCGGAGCGGGGGACGCCAAGTACCTGGCGATTGCCGGCGTGGTGAACCTCGCCGTGTACCTGCCCCTGCTTCTGGCCGTGCAGCAATCCGGTGTTGGCGGCGGCGCGGGACTGCTCTGGCTGTGGGCGGCGTTCTCGCTTGGCTATATGGCGGCCCGGGGGCTGACGCTGGGCCTCCGGGCGCGGACCGACCGCTGGATCGTGTTGGGAGCGCACTGAGACGGGAATGCCGGTCCGGTCCGGCGGGGGCCGGCCGGGTCGCGGCGCCGGCGGGTGTGACGCCGCACTAAACTGGACGGGTGACTTCTCCCGCAGCCCCGCAGCCCGCCACCGCCCTTCCCGCCGCGGCCGACCTCTGGAAACCGGTGCTGGTCCGTGCCGTTCTCGCCCTGGCCTTCGGGGCCGTCACCGTCTTCTGGGCCGCGCCGTCTTCGTCGGAGATGGGCTGGACAGGCGGACTCTACCTGCTGGCCACAGGCGTGGTGTTGCTCTGGAGTGTGGGTAAATCCGGTCTCCGGCCCGGCTCCGCGGCCGGCAAGGCGCTCTCAGCCGCCGGAGCGGTGCTGACCGGAACCGGCGTCGCGGTGGCCTTCATCTCCGGCAACCTGGCTTTCGGCGTGCTCGCGGCGGTGGGCCTGGGGCTGGCCGGGGCCGCGGAACTGTACCTCGGCTTCACCTGCCGTGGGCGGTCCCTTTTGGCGCGTGACTGGATCGCCTCCGGCGCCGTCGGGCTCGGAACGGCGGCGTTGCTGCCGTTCTTTATTGACCTGGGGCCGCACGCGCTCCTCGGTGTCGCCGGTGGGGGAGCCATCATCAGCGGTGTGCTGTGGGTGCTTGCCGGACTGACCCTGCGGCACGATGCGCGGGCTGATTCGGCGGAGGCCGTAAACTAGTAGCGACAGGTTCTACCTCGCGTAGAACGATTGCGGCATCACAACTGCCACGCCTGGCGGCGTCGGCTGCAGGAGGAAGCATCGTGGCACAGCAGAAATCCGGGGAACCGCGCAAGCTGCGCACCTCGGTCAAGGGACCGCTCATGTTCTCTGCGTTCTGGGCTGTGCTGGCCTTTGTAGCCACCCTCATTTTTGCCTCCGGCGGCAGCGCGAAAATGCCCCGTTTTGATTTGGCGTTCACCGCCGCCGGCATCGCGTTCATCGTCATCCTGGTGGTGCTCGCCATGCTGGCGATGGGCCACAAACCCAATGCGGAGTACCTGGGCAAAGGATCCGGCGTGAACCTCAGTTCCCGGAAAGCCGGTCACGGCGGTCAGTCGGCGCAGACCCGGCCTGAAACCGGCGCACCGGATGCCGGACCCCATACACCGGGTGACGGCATCCGCTAAGTTCGCGAAGGCCGTCACCACGACGCCCGGTTTGCCCGGGCTGATGGAGCTACTTGGTCCAGGAAACCGGATTTTTCAAGTAGGGGTTGTCGCTGTAGTTGGCGTAGATGTAGCGGGAATCGGTGTACTCCACAGTTTTGACTTCGTCGCCGGCCGGCGCCAGGAACACCTGGCAGGACACCATGGTGCTGCCGACTTCCAGAGCCAGCGCGTCCCCGCTGCCCGTCGTGGCGAAGCGGGTGCTCTCGCATTGGTCGAAAGCGCCGAAGACAATCAGTGACTGCGCCTCCGACCCGTCCTTGAGTTGGGCCGTCACTTTGGGTTCGCTGATGCCCAGCGACGGCTTGCTCAGACTATCCATGCGGTGGCTGACGGAGACAAAGTACGGCGTCTGCCCGGCGAACTTCGCGGCGTCCTTGAACTTGGCGAAGTCGTCCGGGGTTCCTGCCACCACGCCGGTCAGTGTTGAGGTGAAGACCGCCTCCACGTACTTGGGGTCCGTCTTGTCCTTGCCCGTGTTGCTGTGGGTAACCGCGGTTTCACCGGCCTTGAGCTTGGTTCCCGGTGCTGTCAGCGGACCGGCGGTTCCTGCCGCGGGTGCCGAGGATACGGCCGCACTGGGGGTGGAACCGCCGGCACTGCTCGAAGCGGAGGCCGGCGCCGCCGGCGGACTGCTGGCCGCTGGGGCGGACCCTTCCGGCGAACTGCTGGCCGCCGGTGCCGGGGCACCGACGCCGCAGCCGGCCAGTGCGAAGGCCAGTATTCCGGTGATCCCCAGTGTTGCCGGGATATTCTGAAGCGGGCGGTGTGCCATATGTCGTGGTGTCCCTCAATTGGTTATCGCTGGCCTACTGGCTAAGCGAATTAATCCAGTCTATGGCTAAACCTCGCGTGGCTGTTCATCCCGCCGCCGGCGCGGGCATTGTTACGCCGTCAGGACGCGGCCTTCCGGGCCCGGTACGCGGCGACGTGGGCACGGTTCGCGCAGTTGCCGGTATCGCAGTAGCGCTTGGAGCGGTTTCGGCTGAGGTCCAGCACCACGGCGTTGCAGTCCTCGGCAGCGCAGACCAGCATCCTGTCCATCTCCTTGCTGCGGATGACATCCACCAGGGCCATCGCGGCCTCTGTGCTCATCCGGTCCGCCAGCGGCGCGTCAGGGGAGGTGGCGTGCAGATGCCAGTCCCACTGATCGTGCTTGACGAGTTGGGGGAGTGCCCGCGCCGTCCGCAGCAGGGCGTTCACGGTCTCCACGGCGGCAGACTCGTCAGCTAGCCACAGTGAGGCGAGTTCCCCGCGGAGCCGGTGTACGCTGGCCAGCTCGTCCGCGTCACCGGTCCGCGACCCGGTGAATCCCTCCGCCGCCAGGAAGTGATCGAGGTCGCGGCTGGTGCTGAGGTGTTCCTCGCCGTTGGCCGCGGAGTTGATGAGGTTAACCACCGAGCGCAGGGCCACCTCCGTGTCAGGGGCAAAAAGCATCTTGACTCCTTACGTGGGCAGCGCGTACTGTCATGAGCATAACCCCTTTTACTCCTGACAGGAGGCAGTCTTGTCTGCCGCACGCCGCTCCGCCGAAGCACCGGCACAGATACAATCCGGACCGCCGGCATCTGCTAGGCCCGGTGCAGGCAGGTTCGGCGCGGCGTCGGGGTTCATGGCGTCCGGCCTCGGCGTTGCCTTGTTCTCCTCCGCCGTGTTCGGCCTCTCCGGGTCCTTTGCCAAGGCGCTGCTGGAGACAGGCTGGAGCCCCGGGGCAGCCGTTACCGCACGTCTCACCGGCGCCGCGGTGATCCTGGCGGTGCCCGCGGTTCCGGCGCTTCGTGGCCGCTGGCACCAGCTGAAAGACAACTGGCTCACGGTGCTGCTCTTTGGTCTTATCGGGGTTGCTGCGTGCCAGCTGTTTTACTTCAATGCGGTGGCCCGGCTGTCGGTCGGGGTCGCGCTGTTGCTGGAGTATCTCGCCCCCGTCATCATCGTGTTGTGGCTTTGGGCTGCCAGCCGGAGATGCCCGAGGCCACTGACCATCGCCGGGACGCTGCTGTCCTTGGGCGGACTGGTGCTGGTGCTGGATCTCACCGGTGCGGTCAAGGTCGACGTCGTTGGTGTCCTCTGGGGAATCGCGGCAGCGGTGTGCCTCGCAATCTACTTCTTCATCACGGCCAAAGAGAATGACACCCTGCCACCGATCGTCCTGGCCTCCGGCGGGCTTCTGGTCGGGGCCGTGACCATGTGGCTTGCTGCGGCGACCGGCCTGCTGCCCATGACCTTCAGCGCAGCAGACACCCGGCTCGGCCCTTGGGTCACGCCCTGGTGGGTGGCCCTGGGCGGACTTGTGGTGCTGGCCACCGTGCTCGCCTACGTTTCGGGCATAGTGGCTGCGCGGGCGCTCGGCTCCAAGGTGGCGTCCTTCGTCTCGCTCACCGAAGTGCTGTTCGCCGTGATCTGGGCGTGGTTGCTGCTCGGCGAACTGCCGGGCCCCATCCAGCTTATGGGCGGGCTGCTAATCGTTGGCGGCGTCGTGCTGGTCAGGCTGGATGAGCTCAGGAGATTCCCGGTGGGCCCCGATGCCGCAGCACTCGACCACGCAAACGACGTGGAACCAGTTCCCTAAGGCAATGTTAAGGCCGGACGAATCTCGCTGGGCCCCGTTTCCCGTGCCCTCGATCCCGGCGGCAATGGCATTTAGCATGGAGGTATGTGCCGAAACATCCGGACCCTCCATAATTTCGAACCCCACGCCACCTCTGCTGAGGTCGAGGCCGCCGCGCTGCAGTACGTGCGCAAGATCAGTGGCAGCACCAAGCCCTCCAAGGCCAACGAAGCGGCTTTCAACCGGGCAGTCCAGGAGATCGCCCACGCCACCCACCACCTGCTTGACTCCTTGGTGACCCAGGCTCCGGCCAAGGATCGTGAGGAGGAGGCTACAAAGGCGAAGGCGAGGTCTGCCCTCCGCTTCGGCGCGGCCTGAAGAAGCGGTGCCGGGCCGCCGGGCAGTTACCTGCCGAAGCTGCGGAGCCGCAGGGAATTCCCCACGACCAGCACGGAGCTGGCTGCCATCGCGGCACCGGCGATCATCGGGTTGAGCAGGCCAAGCGCCGCCACAGGGATCCCGACGGCGTTGTAGAAGAAAGCCCAGAAAAGGTTTGTCTTGATCGTCGCCAGGGTCCGGCGGGACAGTTCGATGGCGAGGGCCACCTGCCCCAAGTCATTGCCCATCACCGTGAGGTCCGCGGCCTCGATGGCGACGTCGGTGCCGGACCCCATGGCGATGCCGAGATCAGCCTGGGCCAGTGCCGCGGCGTCGTTCACGCCGTCGCCGGCCATGGCCACCGTGGCGCCGCCGGCCTGCAGCTTCCGCACCGCGTCGACTTTTCCTTCCGGCAGTACCCCGGCGAAGACGTCTTCGGCGGCGATGCCGACGTCGGCCGCCACCTTCGCGGCGACTGCCGCGTTGTCTCCGGTGAGGAGAATCGGCCGGAGCCCCAGTTCCCGGAGCCGCAGAATTGCAGCGGCGGAGCCAGGCTTCAGCGTGTCCCGGAGGCTGATGAATCCGGCCGGCTCACCGTCTACGGCGACCCAGATGGCGGTGGCCCCCGACATCTCTGCTGCACCGAACGCCGCCAGTTGAGCGGCGGCGGGGTGGATGCCGTTCTCCTGCAGCCAGCCCGTCCGTCCGGCCGTGACGGCCTGGCCCTCCACGGTTCCCTGGACCCCGCCGCCCGGTGCGGATCGGAAGCCGGCAACGTCGGGGAGGGCGCGGGCTCCGCTGCCGTGGCGCTCCGCCTGGAGTGCGGCCGCTGCAACGGCGCGGGCGATTGGATGTTCTGATGCGGCCTCGACTGCCCCCGCCAGGCGGATGACCCCGGCCGGGGTAAAGGCTCCGAATGTCTCGGCGCCGTCAACAGCGAGGTGACCGGTGGTCACCGTCCCCGTCTTGTCCAGCAGAATGGTGTCAACCGTCCGGGTGTCCTCGAGAACCTGCGGCCCTTTGATCAGGATCCCCAGCTGGGCTCCCCGGCCGGTTCCGGTGAGAAGACCCACGGGGGTGGCCAGGCCCAGGGCGCAGGGGCAGGCGATGACCAGCACTGCGACGGCGGCCGTGAACGCGGCCCGCAGTTCGGCGTCGCTGATGGCCGGCCCGGCCGCGAGCAGCCAGGCGCCAAAGGTGAGGCTGGCGATGACCAGAACCACCGGAACGAATACCGCGCTGATCCGGTCCGCCAGCCGCGCGATTGGCGCTTTGCCGGTCTGCGCCTGGGCCACCAGGCGGCCCATCTGGGCCAGGGTTGTTTCGGCTCCCACCCGGGTGGCGCGGACCAGCAGCCGGCCGGAGGTATTGATCGTGGCGCCGGTAACCAGGGTGTCCGGGCCGACTTCCACCGGCACGGACTCGCCCGTGACCAGTGAGGCGTCCACCGCGGAGGAGCCTTCGACGACGATGCCGTCGGTCGCGATCTTTTCCCCCGGGCGGACGACTATGAGGTCGCCGACTCCCAGCTGATCGGCGGGGATCTGCTGCTCCAGGCCGTTCAGGAGGATGGTGGCATCCTTGGCGCCCAGGTTCAGCAGGGCTTTGAGCGCGTCACCCGCCTTTTGCTTGGCATTGGCCTCCAGGTAGCGGCCCAGCAACAGGAAGGTGGTGACCACCGCGGCGACCTCGAAGTACAGGCCGCCTGGGCCCGGGCCTTCCATGCCCGGCATCCCCTGGGGGTGGTCCGTCATCCGCGGATCGGCGGCAAGCTGCCAGGCGGAGAAGGCGTACGCGGCTGTGACGCCGATGGAGACGAGGGTGTCCATCGTTGAGGCGAAATGCCGGGCGTTGATGACGGCGGCCCGGTGAAACGGCCAGGCGGCCCAGGTCACCACGGGTAAGGCGATCGCTCCCGCCGCCCACCCCCAGTTGGGGAACTGGAAGGCGGGGAACATCGAGATCAGGAACACCGGGATGGTGAGGACCGCTGCGACGATCAGGCGCGGGCGGAGCCTGGCTGCCGCCGCGGATGCCGTGTGCACGCCGGGGCCATCGCCGACCACATGCTCCGCGTGCTCGGCCGTTCCTCCCTTGGACGCACGCTCCCGCATGTCCCCGGCAGAGACGGTCCTCTCACCCCCACCGGCGCTTTCGTTCGGCGTCTGAGTTTCGACAGGTCCGGTGCGTGCCGCTGGGTACTTCGGCGCACGGATTAGGGCTTTGTAGCCTGCTGCCTCCACCGTGGCGGTGATTTGGGCGTCGGTGACGGCTTCGGGGACGGTGACCCGGGCTGACTCCAGCGGGAGATTGACGGTGGCGGTGACGCCGTCAAGCTTTCCAAGCTTGCGTTCCACCCGGCTGACGCAGGAGGCGCAGGTCATGCCCTCGATGTCGAGTTCGATGACCCGGGTTCCGGGCTGGTCCAACAGTTGCTCTTTACTCACGGTGTTCCCTGTCTTTCCTGCGGTGCGTGGTGCCAGGTGCTCGTGCTCTGTACCCGGTGTGCGGTGTGGGACGCGGCGGGCAGGTTCAGCTCTCGTTGGACACCACGAGGTAGCCCGCCTCGGCCACGGCCTCGCCGATCTGCGAAGAGGACAGGGCGCCGGCGGAGGTGATGGTGACGGTGGAAATTCCCCCGGCGTTGAGGTCGACGTCGACCTTCTCAACGCCGGCCAGGGACTCGAGTTCTTCGCTGACGGAGGACACGCAGTGCCCGCAGGTCATGCCGGACACGTTGACGATGGTGGAGACGGCGCTCATGGACTTACTCCTGGTGGGGGATGCCGGTTCGGCACCCCGGTGGGGTGAAGGGTGGTTTTGCCGCTACCGCAGCAGCCGGCCGATGGCATCGGTGGCCTCTTTGACCTTAAAGTCGATGGCCTCCGCACGCAGAGCCGGATCCGGCTCTGCGGCGGCACCGACCACGCAGTGGCCGATGTGCTCCTCCACCAGCCCAAGGCTGACGGCGTGCAGGGCCTTCGTGACGGCGGCGACCTGGGTGAGGATGTCGATACAGTATTTGTCGTCCTCGACCATCCGGGCGATGCCGCGCACCTGGCCCTCGATCCGCTTCAGCCGCAGCTGGTAGGCGTCCTTGTTGGCGGAATAGCCGTGTGTCTGCTGCGGCCCGGCGGTGGCCGATGGCGGGGCCGGGATCTCAGGCTCATTCATAGAGCCAACATATACCCCCCGAGGGTATCTGGCAAGTACCCCGCGGGGGTATGGCATGTGCGCCCGGAGGCATCCGCCCGGACACAAAAGAGCTCCGGAGTGCGTTATTGGGGGATACGCACTCCGGAGCAGTCTTTGGGCGGGCCGAGAACTTCAAACACAGCGTCTAAAACGGTGTGGCTCAACCGGTGAATCTCTAACCCGCTGTATCGAGTTTACTTGGCGGTTGGCGGAGAAAGCCAGCACCCCGAATAACTACTTTCGCTTTAGTTTCGGGGCGGCCGCCCCGGTCCCGTGATTTGTTACCCGGGTCAGGACCCATGCCTCGTCCGGTGGTGGTCCGCAGCACGGACCGGAACAATCAAAACCGGGTGAAACTGGTGGTGGCTGAGCCAGGCAGCCACGGAACCATTGAGGGCTGCGGAGATGCGGTGGCCCAGACCCGGCTCGGGGGTGCCCACAATAATCATCGCGGCGCCGGTCTCGGCCGCCAACCTCCCCAGCGCACGTGCCGGATCGCCTGCCAGTGTTCGCAAGGCCCAAGGGACGCCCAGGTTGTCACACGCTGCGCTGATGCTGCTCCGCAACTCCTGGGTCACGGCCCGGATTTCGGCGTTGTCCGTGTCGGGGTGCAGCGAGAGCCGGTGGGCGGACCGTGCTGGATCCCACTCGACGAGATAGCTCGCCTCATCAACATGGGCGCAGATCAGTGCGGTGCCGAGCGTGGCTGCCAGCGCGGCGGCGGTCTGCAGTACTTCGGATCTCTGCCCCGGGAGCACGCCGACGACGAGGGGCGGCGGACTCCCGGGGTATTCGGCGGACATGCCTCATTGTGGCTTCCGCATTGCGGCAGGAACAGGGACTTCCTCCCCGTTGTCCCTCAGGAAGGTCACCGGTTGCGGCGAAGCCCCTGAACTTGCGATTCGACGGATGGGGCGGCGGGCAAGAAACCATTGCGGCCATGCACGGGTGGTGGTTCCATGGGGTGCATGGCTACCGCAGAGAGTTATGTACTGGCGATCGGCACCAAAAAGGGCCTCTGGCTGGCAACGAGCCCGGACCGGACATCCTGGACCGTTTCCGGCCCCCACTTCCTGATGAGCGAAATCCCCAGCATAGGCATCGACACCCGCGAGGGCAGGACCCGGATTCTGGTCGGCGTCCGTTCCGAGCACTGGGGTCCCACGGTCTTTCATTCCGATGACCTGGGGGAGACCTGGACGGAGCCCGAACAAGGGGCCATCCGTTTTCCCGCGGACACGGCGGCCGCCCTGGAACGCGTCTGGCAGATCCACCCCGACGCCGAGGCCCGTCCAGGCGTCGTCTGGGCCGGCTGCGAACCGATCTCGGTCTGGAAGTCCACCGACGGCGGTGAACACTTCGAACTCAACCGCGGCCTCTGGGACCACCCGCACCGCGGTGAATGGGGCGCCGGCTTCGGTGGCGCCGCAGCGCATTCGATCGTCCTCGATCGCACCGGAGAGAAGGTGCATGTGGCCATGAGCACGGGTGGCGTCTACCGTTCGCTGGACGGCGGCAGTTCGTGGGAGCCGCGCAACAAAGGCATCTCGGCATACTTCATGCCCGACCCCAACCCGGAATTCGGCCAGTGCGTCCACAAGATTGCCGCGGACGCCGCCGTCGACGGCCGGCTATACGCGCAAAACCACCATGGCGTCTACCGCAGCGACGACGACGCCGAGAACTGGGAGTCGATCGCTGACGGGCTGCCGGCAGACTTCGGTTTCGTCATGCTGACGCATCCGCGCCGTGCCGGCACGGCCTGGGTCATCCCCCTCAAAGCGGACGGCGAGCGGATCCCGCCGGAGGGAAAGCTGGCCGTGCACCGGACCGATGACGCCGGCGCGAGCTGGAAACGGCTGGACGCCGGTTTGCCGCAGGCAGAGTTCAATTCAGTCCTCCGCGACGCGGCCTGTGTCGATGCGGCTGAACCAGCCGGCGTGTACTTCGGCACCCGCGGCGGCAGTGTTTACGCCAGCGCGGACGAGGGCGAGCACTTCACCGAGGTGGTCTCACACCTGCCGGATGTGCTGTGCATTCGTGCCGCGGCCGTGTCCCCGGCGTCCGTGCCCGGTTCCATGGCAGCCGGCATGGCCGGACGTGGCTGAGGCGCCATGGCCGGAATCAGTGTGGTGTTGCCAAGTGTGCTCCAGGCATTCGCCGGTGGCCGGCCCGTACTGATTGCCTCCGCTGAACAGGAGGTCTCGGTAGCGGGCCTGCTGGATCTGGTGGCGGCCGAGTACCCGGCGTTGTCGCGGCGACTGCGCGACGAGACGGGGATGGTCCGGCGCTACGTGAATATATACGTCAATGGGAATGAAATCCGCCGACTGCAGGGCCTGTCCACCCCTGTGAGCCCCGGCGCAGAAGTCCTGATCATCCAGTCCGTGGCCGGGGGCTGACGGCTTCACTCTGGTGGCCACGTGGTCTTAGGCCACCCGCCAGAGGCTGCACTCGTCCGCGTTGAGAGCCTTCCGGGTGCCGGACTGGCGGTCCAGGATCCACACGACGCCGATTCCGGGCGCCGTTTCCTGGACGCTGCCGCGCCGGATCACCACGTCGTCGTAATTGGGCCCGACCTTCAGCCGCGCCTCGATCTCGTCGCCCCGGCGCAGCTGCTCCAGGGCACGGACACGGGTCACATGGGTTTTGGCTTCCTTCAACATGGCGGGCCTCCTGGAATGGAGCATGGTGCCTGCTCTTGCCGGCACTTCCAGTGTGAAGCGCCAATGTTGCCGCCGCATTTCCGCCGGGTAAGACGTGGGTAAGCGCTTGGCGCGGGAGCCGCTCTGGCGGGCAGCGGGGCGCTCGGACACAATGGGCCTATGCAATTGCCCCTGATGCCCCCGATCGCTCCAATGCTGGCGAAAGCCGTAGCTGCCCTGCCTGACGGTCCGGTGATGTTCGAACCGAAATGGGACGGTTTCCGGGCGATCATCTTCCGGGACGGCGGCGATGTGGAGATCGGCAGCCGCAACGGCAAGCCGCTGACCCGCTACTTTCCCGAGCTTGTCGAGGCCTTGAAGGCAAACCTGCCGCCGCGCTGTGTGCTCGACGGCGAGATCATCCTGGTCGGCGCCTCCGGAGACCGGCTGGATTTCGATGCGCTGCAGCAGCGCATCCATCCCGCCGCCAGCCGGGTCCAGCTGCTGGCAGAACAGACCCCGGCGCGGTTTGTGGCGTTCGATCTGCTGGCGCTGGACAACGAGGACTTCACCGCCCGCCCGTTCGTGGAGCGGCGGGAGGCGCTTGAGCGTGCGCTCGCGAAAAGCTCGGCGCCCATTCACGTGACGGCCGCGACCCGGGACAGGCAAACCGCCGGGGAGTGGTTCCACCAGTTCGAGGGGGCCGGGCTCGACGGAATTGTGGCCAAACCGCTGGACGGACCATATCTCGCGGACAAGCGCGCTATGTTCAAGATCAAGCACGAACGCACGGCCGACTGCGTGCTGGCGGGATTCCGGGTACACACCTCCGGGCCGGACCGCGTCGGGTCACTGTTGCTCGGGCTCTACGACGACGACGGCGGACTCGCCAACGTGGGTGTGGTCGGGGCCTTTCCGATGCAGCGCCGCAAGGACCTTTTCCAGGAGCTCCAGCCGCTGGTGACCAGCTTCGACGAGCACCCCTGGGCCTGGGCACGGCAGGAGGAGGGCGCCCGGACGCCGCGCAAAGCAGAGGGCAGCCGGTGGAGCGGAGGCAAGGACCTCTCCTTCACCCCGCTTCGGCCTGACCGGGTAGTGGAAGTGAAATACGACCATATGGAGGGAGAACGGTTCCGCCACACAACGCAGTTTGTCCGGTGGCGCCCGGACCGGGACCCGCGCTCCTGCACCTATGAGCAACTCGAAGAACCGGTCAAATATGATCTGGCGGCGGTGCTGGGGGCCGGCACGTCCTGACCGGGTGGACCTCCCTGACGCTCAAACCCGCCTGCTTTTCGGCGACGGCCAGAGCAGCCTGGCAGGCGTGCTCCAGCCGGTCTAATTGTTCACTAGTAGAACAACCGTGCAATATGTGAACAAGCGCGCTACTGTAATTTTCACCACAAAGCTCCGGCCTGCGCACGATCGGCCGCCGCCTACCCAGTGCCGCCGTCGGAGGAGCTATCCGGATGAGCTATCAAGCAGGGTCCCTGCCCGCGGGCTTGATCGGCGGTTGCGGCGCGACATCATCCGGCTGGGACTTCCTGATCCAAGCCTCGGCGGTCTCCCGAACCTCACCACGCGAAACCGCACCATCCATAAAGGAACATCAACACCCAACGAAAGGAGGCTGCTGTGCCTGAAGAAATCAACCTCGAGATCTACAACCCGGACCCGCTTACCGAAGACGTGTCCGACGAAGCCACGGAGGCCGCACCGAAGACGCCTGCGCCCGCTGTCCCTGCCCTGGATACGGCCGCAGAGTCGCAGGCGGACCTCAGCGCCGAGATGAAAGCCATCGGCGACGCCTACGCACAGGCGCTCACGAACGGCGCCCCGGCAGAAATCCAGCCGCGGCTGGACTACGCACCGTACCGCAGCAGTGTCCTGCGCCACCCCACAAAGGACCTGCACCACGCGGACCCGGAGACGATCGAGCTCTACTCGCCGGCCTTCGGGCACATGGACGTCCACGCGCTGGAAGCGGACCTGACCATCCAGCACAAGGGTGAACCGCTGGGCGAACGCATCGTCGTCTCCGGCCGCGTGCTCGACGGTGATGGCCGCCCCGTCGCCGGTCAGCTGGTGGAGATCTGGCAGGCAAACTCCGCCGGCCGCTACATCCACAAAAGGGACCAGCACCCCGCGCCCCTGGACCCCAACTTCACCGGCGTCGGCCGCTGCATCACGGGTGCCGACGGCTCCTACAGCTTCACTACCATCAAACCCGGCGCTTACCCATGGAAGAACCACCTCAACGCCTGGCGCCCGGCGCACATCCACTTTTCCCTGTTCGGGCAGGAGTTCACGCAGCGGATCATCACCCAGATGTACTTCCCGGGCGACCAGCTCTTCCCCCTTGACCCGATCTACCAGTCGATTGTGGACCAGGATGCCCGGGACCGGCTCGTGGCCACCTACAACCACGAGCAGACCGAGCCCGAGTGGGCCCTGGCGTACAACTGGGACATCGTCCTGACCGGATCCAAACGAACGTGGACCGAGAACGAGGCCCTGGGAGCAGAAGGAGATGACCATGAATAAGGCCAGCACGAATAAACCCACCCCCACACCCGGCCAGACCGTGGGACCCTTCTACGGCTACGCACTGCCCTACGCCAAGGACCGCGAGCTGCTGGCCCCCGGCTCCCCGGGATCCCTCCGGCTTCAGGGCACCGTATACGACGGCGCCGGGCACCCGATCCCGGACGCGATCCTGGAAATCTGGCAGGCGGACGCCGGGGGCAAGGTCCCGCAGCGCACCGGCTCGCTGGTGCGCGACGGCTACACCTTTACCGGCTTCGGCCGCAGCGCCGTGGGCAACACCGGTGTCTTCACGTTCACCACGGTCAACCCCGGCCCCACCGAGGACGGCGCGGCGCCGTTCATCGCCGTCGCGGTCTTTGCCCGCGGCCTCATGAACCGGCTCTTCACCCGGATTTACCTGCCGGAGAACGAAGAGGCGCTGGCGGCGGATCCGCTGCTGTCCTCGTTGGATCCGGAATGCCGCAAGACGCTGATCGCACGCCGCGACGCGGACGGGGGTCTCACCTGGGACATCCGTCTGCAGGGCGAGGGGGAAACGGTGTTCCTGGACTTCGAGGGCGCCTCGACGTGATCTCCCGTGAAACCAGCGCGGCCACCGGATTCAACGCCGGCCCGCAGGGCGATCTTGGTCTCCTGAGTCCCGTGTCGGCGTCGCCTCTGGTGGCGGCGCTGACCGGGGACCGGGCCGTCCTGACCGTCATTCTCCGGGTCGAGGCCGCGTGGGCCGCCGTCCTGGAACAGGCGGACCTCGCCCCGGCCGGCTCCGCCGCGGTGGTCGCCGCAGCCGCCGAAGTGGACCGCTACGACATCGCGGACCTTGCCGTCCGCGCCCAGGGTGGCGCCAACCCCGTGATCCCGCTGCTGGCGGACCTCCGCGGGCAGGTCAACGCCCTTGATGTGCGGGAAATTGGTGCGGTGAAGGCCGTCCACACGTCGCTGACCAGCCAGGACGTCCTCGACACCGCCCTGATGCTGCTTAGCCGGGACGCGGTCCGCGGGCTGCTCACCGAGCTCACGGCAACGACGGCGGCACTGGCCGCCCTCGCGGAACAGCATACGGACACCTTGTGCGTCGGCCGCAGCCTCACCCAGCACTCCCTGCCGTTCACCTTCGGGCTCAAGGCGGCCCAGTGGTTCCACGGACTTGCCGCGGCCGCCCGCCGCCTCGAAGCCCTCGAATTCCCGGTTCAGACCGGGGGAGCCGCCGGAACCCTGGCCGCGGGCACCGTACTGACCTCACACTCAAGCCTCAGCCCTTTGGATCTCGCCGACCGGCTGGCCGCCGGACTGGGCCTCGCCGCGGTCACTGCGCCCTGGCACACGAACCGGCTGGCCCTCACCGCGCTCGGCGACGCCCTCGCCGCCGTAACCGACGCTGCGGGCAAGATCGCCGCCGACGTGCTGTTCCTCAGCCGCCCGGAGGTCGCCGAACTCGCCGAACCCCGCGCCGCCGGCCGGGGCGGGTCTTCGGCCATGCCGCAAAAGCAAAACCCGGTGCTCTCCGTGCTGGTCCGCAGCGCGGCCCTGCAATCTCCCGGCCAGGCCGCCCAGCTGCACCTGGCAGCCGCCAACTTCAACGATGAACGCCCCGACGGCGCATGGCACACCGAATGGCCGGCGCTCCGCCAGCTCCTCCGCCTTGGCCTCGGCGCCGCCGTGCAGCTCCGCGAACTCACCGAGGGCCTGCAGGTCTTCCCCGGGGCCATGCGGCGGAACCTCGAACTTTCCGGCCCGCTGCTGCTCAGCGAGGCCGTCACGGCCGCTCTCGCACCGCTCCTGTCCGGCGTCCCGGGCAAGAACAGTGCGGACGGCAAGCAACGGCTGCAGGCCGTGGTGGACCAGACACTGCAGGTCCCGGCCGCGGACCAGGCGTCCACCTACCGGCGGCTGCTCCGTGCCGCCGTCCCGCCGGAACTGCTCTCCGACGCACGGCTGGAGGAGCTGCTCGACCCGGCCAACTACCTTGGCCAAGCCGCCGAAATCTCGCGGCGCATCCTCGCCGCCTACCCGGACTACGCCGTCAGCAGCACCGTCCCCGACGCCGGAGCCCAGACCTCATCACCGTCCACCGATCCGAACGGAGCCCCCCGTGGCTAGACCGACTGTCAAGGCAGTACTGCTTTCGCCCCAGCGACCGCTGGGGGACAGACCCCTCCTCGTGGCGGGCCCGTCGCTGGGCACGTCCACGCTGCTGTGGAGCCAGGCCGGCGCCCTGCTCGGAAGCGACGTCGACGTCGTCGCCTGGGACCTGCCGGGCCACGGCATCTCACCGGCAGCGAAAGAGACGTTCACCGTCGCGGAACTGGCCGAGGCCGTCGTCGAGCTTGTTGATTCGATCGCCCCCGGAGCGCAATTCCACTATGCCGGTGTCTCCCTCGGCGGCGCCACCGGGCTGCAGTTGGGCATCAAGCACGGCGAACGGCTCAAGAGTCTCTCCGTGCAGTGCACCGGCGCCAAGCTCGGCACGCCCGAGGGCTGGCTGGAACGCGCGGAGACGGTCCGCCTGCAGGGAACCCCTGTGATGATCCAGGGCTCCGCGGAGCGCTGGTTCGCCCCCGGGTTCATGGACCGCCAGCCTGAGCTCAGCAGCCGACTGCTGCACAGCCTCCGCGACGCCGACCGCTTCAGCTACGCTTTCTGCTGCGAAGCCCTCGCCGGCTTCGACGTCCGGGACGAGCTCGGCAGCATCCGTGTCCCCACCCAGGCCGTCGCCGGCGCAGAGGACAGCGTCGCCCCGCCGTCACTCGCCGAGGCGATTGTGGAAGGGATCACCGCCGGCGGCGGTACCGCCAGCGCCGTAACCCTCAAAGGTGTGGCCCACCTGGCACCGTTCGAGGCCCCGGGCCACGTCGCCGACCTGCTGAAGAACCTCATCACGTGGACCGAGTCCAGCGGAGCCGTCAAATGACCGGCAGCGAGCAGGGCAACGCGCAAGAGGCCGGCCGTCAGCGCCACGGTGTGGTACAGCCGGAGGCCAGCAGCCAGGAAATCTACGACGGCGGCATGAAGGTCCGCCGCGAGGTCCTCGGCGCCGCCCACGTGGACCGGGCCAACGCCACCATGGACTCCTTCACCGAGGACTTTCAGGAGATGATCACCCGGATCGCCTGGGGCGGGATCTGGACCAGGCCGGGCCTGTCACGGCAGATGCGCTCGGCGGTCACCATCACAGCGATGGTGGCCCACGGCCACTGGGACGAACTGGCCATGCACGTCCGCGCCGCTGTCACCAACGGCCTGAGCCGGGACGAGATCAAGGAAATTCTGCTGCAAACGGCCATTTATTGCGGAGTTCCATCCGCGAATACCGCGTTCAAGACCGCGCAGCAAGTCTTCCATTCCATGGACACCGCCGCCATGGACGACACCGAAATGGATGAGACACCATGAACCAGGCTTTTGTGTACGACGCCGTGCGGACGCCGTTTGGGAAATTCGGCGGGGGGCTCGCCGGGGTCCGGCCGGATGATCTCGCCGCTCATGTAATCGGTGAGCTGGTCCGGCGCGTGCCGGGGCTCGACGTCGAGCGCATCGATGAGGTGGTGTTCGGCAATGCCAACGGCGCCGGTGAGGAAAACCGGAACATCGCCCGGATGGGCACGCTTCTGGCGGGCCTGCCGGTCTCGCTCCCTGGCACCACCGTGAACAGGCTTTGCGGATCCTCGCTGGACGCGGCGATCATCGCCTCCCGGCAGATCGCCACCGGGGACGCCGAGCTCATGCTGGTCGGCGGGGTCGAGTCGATGTCCCGGGCGCCCTGGGTGCTGCCCAAAACCGAGAAACCCTATCCTGCCGGGGACATGGTGCTGGTTTCCACCACCCTGGGCTGGCGGCTGGTGAACAAGGCTATGCGACCGGACTGGACCGTATCCCTGGGCGAGGCCACCGAACGGCTGGCCGGCAATTACGGAATCACCCGCGAGGCGCAGGATGCGTTCTCGGCCGGTTCCCACAACCTCGCCGCCGCGGCGTGGGACGAGGGATTCTATGATCGCCTCGTCACCGCGGTCCCAGGCACGGACCTGGTCCGCGACGAAGGCATCCGCGCCGGGTCCTCGGCGGAGAAACTCGCCGGGCTCAAGACCGTGTTCCGCACCGAGGGCGGCACCGTCACCGCCGGGAACGCCTCACCGCTGTCCGACGGCGCCTCCGCGGCCTGGCTGGGCAGCGAGGCCGCCGCCGGGCTGCTGGGCCTGGACCCGCTGGCCCGCATCGCGGGCCGCGGCGCGCACGCCAACGAACCACAGTTCTTCGGCTACGCCCCCGTGGAGGCCGCGAACAAGGCCCTCGCGAAGGCCGGAATCGGCTGGGACCAGGTCGGCGCCGTCGAACTCAACGAGGCCTTCGCCGCGCAATCCCTGGCCTGCATCAACGCCTGGGGCGTGGACCCGGGCGTCGTGAACCGGCACGGCGGCGCCATTGCGATGGGCCACCCGCTGGGCGCCTCGGGCGGGCGCATCCTGGGGACCCTGGCGCGGTCCCTGCAGGCCTCCGGTGAACGCTGGGGAGTCGCCGCGATCTGCATCGGTGTCGGCCAGGGCCTCGCGGTCGTCCTCGAAAACGTTACTGCCGGAAAGGCGTAAAGAATGCTTAGCTTCGTAGAATCGGTCCAGGAAGCCGTTTCCGGCGTCCGGGACGGCTCCACCATCATGATCGGCGGCTTCGGCAACGCCGGCCAGCCGTTCGAATTGATCGACGCGCTCATGGACGGCGGCGCCACGGACCTCACTGTGGTCAATAACAACGCCGGCCAGGGCGACCAAGGCCTTGCGCTGCTGATCAAGGAAGGCCGGGTGAAGAAGATGATTTGTTCCTTCCCGCGGCAATCAGACTCCTGGCATTTTGACGGCAGGTTCCGGGCCGGGGAAATCGAGCTTGAACTCGTCCCGCAGGGCAACCTGGCCGAGCGGATCCGCGCCGCAGGGGCCGGGATCGGCGGCTTCTTCACGCCCACGGGCTACGGCACGACGCTGGCCGAGGGCAAGGAAACCCGCTTCCTGGACGGCAAGTGGCAGGTGTTCGAGACGCCCATCCACGCCGACGTCGCGCTCATCAAGGCCCTCACGGCTGACGGCAAAGGCAACCTCATCTACCGCAAGACGGCCCGGAACTTCGGCCCGATCATGGCCGCCGCGGCCAAACACACCGTCGTCCAGGTATCCGGAATCGTTCCCACGGGCGGCCTCGATCCGGAAATCATTGTGACTCCCGGCATTTACGTCAACAGCATTGTGAAGGTGGCCTGAGGTGAGCGTGCAGTCCAACAGCCCGGCCGGTCTCCAAAGCTCGGACCAGCCTTTGGGCCGCGATGACCTCGCCCGGCTGGTGGCCCGGGATATCCAGCCGGGCTCCTTCGTCAACTTGGGCATCGGCCAACCCACCCTGGTCTCCAACTACCTGTTGCCCGAGCAGAACATCACGTTGCACACCGAGAACGGCATGCTGGGCATGGGTCCGGTTGCCACCGGGGACCAGATCGACGGGGACCTCATCAACGCGGGCAAGATTCCCGTGACGGAACTGCCCGGAGCCTCGTACTTCCACCACGCCGACTCCTTCGCAATCATGCGCGGCGGCCATCTGGACATTTGCGTACTGGGTGCCTTCCAGGTCTCCGCGACCGGCGACCTCGCCAACTGGCACACCGGCGCGCCGGACGCGATCCCGGCTGTCGGCGGTGCCATGGATCTGGCTACCGGCGCAAAGGACGTCTTTGTGATGATGACCCTCCTGACCCGCGAAGGTGTCTCCAAGCTTGTCCAGTCCTGCGGCTACCCGCTTACGGGCATCGGCTGCGTGACCCGGGTCTACACGGACAAGGCCGTCTTCCTCACCGGGCCCGGCGGTGTGGAGGTCCGCGAAACGTTCGGCTGCACCCTTGAAGAACTGCAGCGCATGGTTCCGGTGCCACTCAAGGCCGCGGCTGCCGCAGGCTGAAGATCTGCCGGCACGGACCGGGACGGATTGGATCCAGACGGCAGGGAAAGGACGTCACGGCTAAAGTGGGGCGGAACCGAGAGGCGAGGACATGAGAGAGGCAGCAAGCACTGCCGGGACCGGTGGCGCGCCCGCGGCCAGCGACCAGTATGTGCAGTCGCTGGCCCGCGGGCTGGCGGTGATCCGCGCCTTCGACACGGATCACCCCAAGATGACGCTGACCGAGGTGGCGGCCCGGACAGATCTGACCCGGGCCACCGCGCGGCGGTTCCTGTACACCCTCGTCGAGCTGGGCTATGTCCGAACAGACGGCAAAATCTTCGCCCTGACCGCCAAGGTGCTGCAGCTCGGCTACGCCTACCTGTCAGGGCTCTCACTGCCGCAGTTGGCCCAGCCACACCTCGAGGACCTGTCCCTGAAGTTGGGGGAGTCGACGTCGGCGGCCGTGCTGGAGGGCACCGACATCGCCTACATCGCCCGGGTGGCGACGCGGCGGATCATGACCGTCGGGATCACTGTGGGCACCCGGTTCCCGGCCTACGCCACCTCAATGGGGAGGATACTGCTGGCGGCGTTGCCGCCAGCCCAGTTGCAGGCCTACCTCGCTGCCGCCAGCATCCGGCCCCTGACGCCGCTTGCCATCGGCACCCGGGAGGGCCTGCTCGCGGAGCTTGCCCGCGTCCGGGCGCAGGGCTGGTGCCTGCTGAACCAGGAACTGGAGCCAGGGCTGATGTCCGTCGCCGCGCCGGTCCATGACGGGCCTAAGGTGGTGGCGGCCATCAACGTGTCCCTGCAGGCCCAGTTGGTAGCAAGCCGGCCGGATCCTGAGGCCTACCTGGACTCGGTGGGCGGGGCCGCTGTGGCTGCCGCGGAACTCATTTCCGCGGACCTGACCTCGGGGCGCTAGCTGGCCTCAGCCGACCTGCCCGACGCCGGGCCGGTGGAGACCGTAATGGTGACCCCGGAGTCGTCATCCCGAATGTTAAGGTGCAGGTCCCTGCCGACGAGCGAGGCGTGAATGTCCTCGCTGTCAGCCGGCGCGATCTGCTCGGCCAGACGTGTGACGGCCAGCGCCATCGCGCGGCCCCAATCGTGGGGATCCATGCTGGATGCCTCGGCCTCGGCCGCGTAATACTCGTGTGCTTCGGACATGTGCTGCTCCCGCTTTCCGCCCCTGGAACGCGTCCTGCCAGGCTGATCCGGACAGGCGGCCTGGCCGGCAGGGGGTTCGCGCCGGCAGGCTCCAGTACATGAGCATGGCCAGTCTAATGACCGTGGCGCTCAGACGTCCACGCTTCGCAACCCTGCTGCGGGCGATCGCGGCGGAATCCCGCTAGGATTTCAACCGGGACACCCCACGCCCACTTGCCCTGAAGGACGCCATGTCAGAGAACAATTCCGCGCTCGAGAGCCCACCGCAGGTCAAGCGTGCCGCCGTCATCATCAACCCCTCCAAATCCGTTGGTCCGGCCCTCCAGGGAGCCATCCTCCGGCTTTGTGACACGCAGGGATGGGCCGAGCCGCTCTGGCTCGAAACCACTGTCGAAGACCCCGGAACCGGCCAGGCACGCGAAGCCCTCAAGGCGGGCGTCGACGTCGTGATCGCCGCGGGCGGCGACGGCACCGTACGCTGCGTGGCAGAGGTGCTCGCCGGCACCGGGACGCCGATGGGACTCGTCCCGCTGGGTACCGGGAACCTGTTGGCCCGCAACCTTGGCGTCGATATCACTGATCCGGTATCTGCCTGCTTCGATGTCCTCAACGGCAGCGAACGGGCTATTGACGTCGTCAAGGCAACACTCAACCATTCAAACGAAAAACAGGTATTTCTGGTGATGGCCGGCCTCGGCTACGACGCCGCCATCATGGCCGACACCGTGGACGTGCTGAAGGACCGCATGGGCTGGCTCGCGTATGTGGAGGCCGGCATCCGTAAACTTCCCGGCAAACCGGTCAGGGCGAGGATCAGCGTCGACGGCGGAGAGCCTGTCCGCCGCCGGATCCGCAGCGTCATGATCGGCAATTGCGGCCGGATCATGGGCGGGGTGGAGATCTTCCCGGCTGCCAAGTTGGACGACGGTCTGCTGGACCTTCTGGTCCTGGCCCCGCGCGGAAGGTTTGGCTGGCTGGGAGTCGTTGCCGGCATCTTTGGCCGGAACAAGCGCGAGACTGAATCTGTGGAGTACTTCCAAGGCAAGTCCGCCGAGATCACGCTGGAGACTGAGCAGGAATTTCAGCTCGACGGTGACCACCTCGGTACCGGCATGCATCTGGCCGTCTCAGTCGATCGGGATGCCCTGCTGATCCGTATGACCGCTTAGATCACCTTTACCGGCGCCCGGCCCGGGTAGCAGGTACTACCCGGGCCCGCCAGCCGGCCGCGGGTGGCAAAGGCAGGTAGCAACCACTCGTGACCGGGCGGCCGCCAGCCACTTGGATGGGCGTAGGCATCGAAACGATGCAGCCTACTGCCTGGTGGAGGGAGCCCTGATGGGCCGGGTCCTGAGCCGGATCAGCGTGATGAAGCCGTGGCTCGGGGATGAAGAGGCCGCGGCGGTCGCCGACGTGATCGCCTCCGGCTGGGTGGCCCAGGGACCCCGCGTGGCGCGCTTTGAGGCGGCCTTCGCCGACGAACAGCAGGCCAGGCATGCCGTTGCTGTTTCCAACGGCACCACCGCCTTGCACCTGGCGTTAAAAGTAGCGGGGATCGGACCGCACGACGACGTCGTAGTGCCCTCGTTTGCGTTCATCGCCGCCGCCAATGCGGTCACCTATGTGGGCGCCAGGCCGGTCTTCGCCGACGTCGAGCCGGACTCCGGGAACGTGTCCGTGCGGACGCTCGCTGCCGCCCTCACTCCAGCGACCCGCGCCGTGATCGCGGTCGACCAGGGCGGGATGCCGGTCGATCTGGGTCCCATCCGCGCACTCTGCGACGGCTTGGGCATCACCGTCATCGAGGACGCAGCGTGCGCGGCGGGCTCCACGTACCGGGGCCGGCCGGTGGGAGCCGGCGCCGAGCTCACCGCCTGGTCCTTCCATCCCGGGAAAATCCTCACCACCGGGGAAGGCGGGATGCTGACCGCCAACAATGCGGCCTGGGCAGACCGGGCGCGGATGCTCCGTGACCACGCACTGAGGGTTCCGGCGAACAGCCGTCACGCCGCGGCTCTGGCCCCGGCGGAGGAGTACGGCGAAATTGGGTTCGATTACCGGATGACGGACTTGCAGGCCGCGGTCGGGCTGGTGCAGCTGGACCGGCTGAGTGAAGTGGTGTCCCGGCGCCGCGCCATTGCCGAGGCTTACCGTAAAGCCCTCGCCGGCCTCCAGGGCTTGCGCGCCAGTGAGGACCCTCTGCACGGCACCAGTAACTTCCAGTCCTTCTGGATCGAAGTGCTGCCGGGCTTCGCCATCGGCCGGGAGGAGCTGCTGGAGCGCCTGGCACGCGACGGCATCACCGCCGGGCGTGGGGGCATGGCCGTGCACCGCCAGCCCGCCTACGCCCGCCTGGACACCGGCACGGCGGACCTGTCGGTGACGGAGCGGCTCACCGACCACACTGTAATCCTGCCCGTCTACCACCAGTTGTCCCTGATTGATCAGTCCCGGGTCATCGATTCGATCGTGAAAGCCTCGGGTCAGCTCCCGGTCACCGACCCGTGAACTGGCGGTGCGCGAGGATTTCGGCGAGTTCCGCCAGCCGGTGTGCCCGGGCGCATTCCGCCGGGGTGAACGGCTCCCCGGGACGTGAAAAGGTGATTGGACCGTGCCAGGCGGTTGGGATCCGTAGCACCGTTCCGTCGGCTGAAGACGGGGTGTCCCCGGCCCCGGCCCGGAGCGCTGTCCCCGCCTCCGGCCTGTCGGCGATCCGTGCGTGCAGCAGTTCGGCGACCGCCAGCGGCAACTCCTCGGGGTTGGCTGCGATCCTCGCGGCAAGGCTGAGCGCCCCCGTCTGCCCGTCGGCCATGGCCAGCGCTGTGGTGGGCCAGATATGGGGGCTGCTGCCGCCGCCGTCGCGCAGCGCTTGAAGCAGTTCCGCTTCGCGCAGCTCGCCGGGCGCGGACAGCACAAACTCATCCAGAACTCCGCCGTCCACCGGGTGGACGTGGATGCTTAGAATGTTCGTATCCAGTCCGGCCAGTGACTGCGTGAGCGTCCGCAACGAACCCGGCCTGTCCGCCAGAACCGTGCGGGCACGCCACAGGGCCGGTGCCGCGCCAAGCCTGCTCCGGTGCCGCAGGGCGGGGGCGTGCAGCCAGCTCCGCAACATCCGCGCCGCGGATGGTTCCGCCACCCAAATGACCAGAACGGTTGCTGTCAGTGTCAGGACCAAGACCTTGGCGGCGTAGGGCAAGTGGGTACCGACCACCGCCGCATGGACCAGCAGTTCGATCGGCAGCATCACTGCGATGTTGGCCACGGTCAACCGGGCCTTGGTTGGCTCGGGCATTTGGCCGCAGACCTCGCACCTGAGCTCGGAGGCGGCCGGGGCCGGCGGACCACCGTTTTTTCCTACACGGGCTGAGGGCTTCATGGGTCCCATGATGTCCTGACGCTGTTACGGGGCCATTGCCGTCCGGTGACGTTCCTGCGCGCATGGCGGCGGCGCTTCCTGGCCAGCGGCCGGCCGCCAAAGGACCGGTTCCGCTGAATGGATGCAAATGCCGGGCCACCTCCCGTCCGGCGTAAAATGAAGCGCTGGATGCCAGCGCCGCCGTCGAAATCAATCGACTGCCAGAAAGGCGCCACCCTCCGTGAAGATGCTCGCCGAGATGTTCACCCTGGCTCCCGGCAACAAGGACCACCAAGTGGCCGTCCGCTGCGCCGTGGGGGTCTTTGTCCCGCTGATCACCCTGGTTTTCCTTGGCCGCCTGGACTTGGCGATCTTCGCATCGTTCGGCGCCTTCACCGGGATCTACGGCCGGAATGAGCCGCACGCCAAACGCTTCGGCCTGCAATTGCGGGCCAGCGCGTTGATGCTGGCAGTGATCCTGCTCGGTGCCCTGACGGCCCGGGCCGGAGCAGCCTACTCGCTTCCGGCTGCGGAGGCCCTTTGGGGCCAGGTGGCCGTGACCACGCTGGTGGCCGGTGGCTGTTCCCTGCTCGTCGCCTGGTGGCGGCTCCGGCCTGCCGGCTCGCTGTTCCACATCTTTGCGTTCGCCGCCATCGCGTCCATCCCCCACCAGCCGCCGCTCTGGCAGGGCATGCTTGTGGCAGCGCTGACGGTTGCCCTGGCCCTGCTGATCGGCACGTCCTCCCGCGTGTTCCGGAGCCGCCGGACGCCCTGGGTCCGGCCCGTACGCCTTCCGCTCGGCACGGCGGAAAAACGCGCAGCGTTGCTCGAAAGCATCGGCTACCTCGTGGCGGCCGGCCTGGCCGGAACACTCGCGACGCTCGCAGGGGGACAGCTGGGCTTCGGTCACAACTACTGGGCCATGGTGGCCGCCGTCGTTCCGCTCGTGGGCCATTCCACCCGGCACCGGGTCAGCCGCGGCCTGCAACGAATTCTTGGCACGGCGATCGGGCTGGTGCTACTCGCCGGAATCCTGTTTCTGCAGCCCGCACCCTGGCAGACAGTGCTGGTGATCGCCGCCTGCCAGTTCGGTGCCGAGATGTTCATCGCCCGGCAATACCTGCTAGCCCAGGTGTTCGTCACACCCCTCGCCTTGATCTCAACGCTGCTCGTGGTGCCGGCAGCACCTGGCCTGCTGCTGCGGGACCGGATCCTGGAGACCGTGATCGGAGCCGCAGTCGGCATTGCCGTTGTGCTGGCCCCCGCGGCCCGGCGCCGCCTGCTTGCGGCCCGCCAGGGTAGCTAGAGCCCCGGCCGTTCTTTGCCGGCCGGCCGGGCCGGCCGCCCGGCCCGGACCTGGCATGCACCTTCGGCGTAGAGTGGACAGTGGAATCCATTCAACGAAAAAGGCTGGCCATGGCGAACTCCGGCACTGGCGACTCCGTGGTGGACCGGGTGGTCCGGGTCATCTCGGCGTTCCCGGAAGGCGTCACCGTGCTCCCGCTTTCCGACCTGTCCGAACGGGCCGGCCTGCCGGTGAGCACCGCCCACCGACTGGTCCGGCAGCTTGCCGGGCACGGGCTGCTGGAATTGGGCAGCGGGGGATCCGTGCGGCTGGGGATGCGCCTGTGGGAGCTGGTCAACCGGAATTCGCCCACTCTGGCCCTGCGCGAGGCGGCCATGCCCTTCATGGAGGATATCCAGCAGGTGCTGAACCAGAACGTAAACCTGGCCGTGCTGGAGGGCTGGGAGGCATTGTTCGTCGAGCGGCTGTCCCGCCGCGGCTCCGTCGCCAACCGGGCCCAGGTTGCCGGCCGGATGCCGGTGCATGTGTCCTCCGCCGGGTTGGCGCTGATGGCCAACCAGCCGGCTGCCGTCCAGGCCGAGTACCTGCGCCAGTTCCAGGATCCGGCCGGGAAGGTCGGGCCGGAGGACCTCCGCGTCCTGCTGCAGGACACCGCCGACCACGGCTTTGCGCAGCTGGCCGGCGTCGTCGATCCGGACACCTGGGGTATTGCGGTGCCGGTACGGGACGCGCGGAACCGGACGGTGGCGGCGCTCGGCGTCGTGGTACCCCTGCAGGAGATGCGGCTGCAGGCGCTGGTCCCCGCCCTGCAAACTGCAGCTCGCGGAATCAGCCGGCAACTGCACCGGCCCGGCGCCACAGCGGCGTTCCATTCAACGGAAATGCTGTAACGCCAATCACGTGTCTTGGCGCACACTGTAGCTGAGAATCCATCCGGCCCCGGACCGTCACCAGCCCGGGCCCCGCAACGAAGCGAGGACACATTGGCTAACCGCAAAGTCATCACCACCCAGGTGGCCATTATGGGTTCCGGCCCGGCGGGGCTGATGTTGTCCCACCTGCTCGCGAAGCAGGGAATCGAATCCACCGTCATCGAGGTCCGCAGCCATAAGGAAATCTCGGAAACCGTCCGCGCCGGCATCCTGGAGCACGGTTCCGTCAACCTGCTGGTGGACAGCGGCGTCTCGGACCGGGTGCTGCGCGACGGCGACCGGCACGACGGCATTGAACTGCGCTTCAACGGCGAGAGCCACCGGATCGACTTCCAGGACCTCGTCGGCGAGTCGGTCTGGCTCTACCCCCAGACCGATGTCTTCCTGGATCTCGCCGCCCGGCGCCAGGCCGACGGCGGCGACGTGCGTTACAGCGTCACTGACACCACCATCCACGACCTCGAGGGCACGCCAAAGGTCTGGTTTACCGATGCCGAGGGCGTGGAGTGGGAGCTGCAGGCGGACTTCATCGCCGGCGCGGACGGTTCGCGCAGCCACAGCCGCTTCCAGATCCCCGAGGCCCGGCGGAAGTGGTATTTCCATGAGTACCCCTTTGCCTGGTTCGGCATCCTGGCCGAGGCCCCGCGCAGCTCCGAGGAACTGATCTACGCCAACTCTGAGAACGGGTTTGCCCTGATCAGCCAGCGGACCGACACCGTCCAGCGGATGTACTTCCAGTGCGATCCGAACGAGGACGTCAATAACTGGAGCGATGACCGGATCTGGGACGCCTTCCGCACCAAGGTCAACGGCAACGGCTTCGAACTCAAAGAGGGCCCGGTTATCGACAAGACGGTCCTGAAATTCCGCAGCTTCGTGCACGCCCCGATGCGGCACGGCAAGCTCTTCCTCGCCGGCGACGCCGCCCACACCGTTCCGCCGACCGGGGCCAAGGGCCTGAACCTGGCGCTGCACGATGTCAAGATGCTCTTTGAGGGCCTCGACAGCTACTACCAGACCGGCAACACGGTTCTCCTGGACGCCTACAGTGACCGCGCTCTGGACCGGGTCTGGAAGGCCCAGCAGTTCTCCTACTGGATGACCTCCATGCTGCACACCCCGGCCGACGGCGACGACTTCGCCCGTGCGCGCCAGCTTGGCGAGCTGAACTCCGTGGTGTCCTCGCGCCACGGCCGTGCCTACCTCGCCGAGGCCTACACCGGCTGGCCGGGCGCGCACTGATACCGGCGCCCACCGGCGGAAGTTAGGCAGATATCCATCGACTGGCCTCGAGGACATCGTCGGCGGGGAAAACCATACGGTCGCGATCCAGCGGACCCAAGGAACGAACAACGGCAAAACCCTGGACATGGCCACCCTCATCACCTTTGTGGTTGACGGCGGAAGGGTCACGGAGGCTCGGGAGTACTTCGAAGATTCGGCAAAAGCAGCCGCTTTCTGGACCTGACCGGGCAACCCCTGCAGGCGGCACAGAGCGGTACGGTAACGCGATCGTGAACATCCGGCGGCTTGACTCTGGGCATGGGCGCGCTGTAACCGTCGTCGGCCGTGGTGTCGCGGAGCGGCGAACCGCCGTCCAACGGCTGAGACGTCAGGCCATGGCCGTGTGGGCGGCGCTGTGCGAATCAATGGCTTTCGTGTAGCAGTAGGAGTGGTCCACGCCGATGTACGGCCCGAAGTTGGGCACCGGAACGAAACCTGAGTTCTCGTAGAACTGCCGGCCGTCAGTCTGTACCGAGCCGGCCTCCGCGGTGATGGAGGTGATGCCAAGGGCATGGGCATGCGCTTCCAGGGCGGCCAGAATGGAACTGGCCACTCCTGATCCCCGGGTGTACGGCAGCACATACAGTCGTTTGATCTCGGCGGTGTGCGCGTCAAGGAGGCGCAATCCCCCGCAACCCACTGGTTGGCCCGATGCCTTGTCGTGGGCGACGAGGAACACGGCCGTGTCGGCTTCCGACGGCGGCGGGCCGGGCTCGTGGTCGCTGGAGCCGAAGCGGGCATCGAGCTCGGCCTGCTGGGCTGCGCGGAGGTCCGCGCCCACCGGGTTGGCCCAGGTCACTTGCCGGATGTTGAGCCGCGGGTTGGTCTGCATGGCTGCCTCGATTCGCCGAAGGATTATGCAGACCAACGCTAAGGCGCGCCGGTTTCGGCAGTGTTTCCTGCGCGTTAGCGTCCGGAGAATTCGGCTATAGCTTGCGGCCGGTGGGGTCTTCCGCCGTCGGGTCCACCAGGGCCAGGCCGCCCACGGGGCTGTCGTCCCAGTGAATGAGCCGCCAGCCGGCATCGGGATCTCCTTCCAACGCCACGATCCCGGTGTTGGCAAGGACGTGGCGGGCTGCGAAGCCCGACTCCACGTTTGTGGCCCGGAGGCCCGCCCAGACACGGATCGCAGCCCCGTGGCTGACGACGGCAGCCGTCCCGGCGCCGCTGCCTGCTGCCGCGGCAACCCGCGCGATGGAGGCGTCGAAACGTTCGAAAAACTCATGCCCGCTGGGCCCGGCCGGCATCCGGCGGTGCAGTTCCCCGGCCGCCCAGCCAAACACGGTTCCCAGGTAGCGCACGTGCGATTCCTTGTCGGTGAGCTTTTCCAGCGATCCGGCCTCGATCTCCTGCAGCCCCTCCAGCACCTCGACGCCCAGTCCGCGGGCGGCTGAGAGCGGCGCGGCCGTGATCTGGGTTCGGATCAGGGTGGAGGCGTACAGAAGGTCGATCTGCTGATCCGCCAGCGACCGCGCCAGGGCGGCCGCCTGCCGTTGGCCGAGTTCGGTCAGCCCGGGGCCCGGGTGGGCGGTGTCCAGCTGACCCAGGACATTGCCGGGGGTCTGGCCGTGGCGGATCAGCAGGAGCCTCATGCCAGGTGGTCCACCAGCTTGTCCGCGATGCCGGTGTACTTGCCGGGGGTGAGCGCCAGCAGCCGGGCTTCAGCGTCGGGGGACAGGCCCAGGCTCTGGACGAACTCCTGCATCCGGACTGCATCGACGCGCTGCCCGCGGGTCAGGTCTTTGAGCCGTTCGTAAGGGTTCTCCATGCCGTCGACGCCGGCGATGGCCTCGGCGCGCATGACCATCTGGATGGCTTCGCCCAGGACTTCCCAGTTGGTGTCGAGGTCCGCGGCCAGGACGTCCCCGGCGACCTTGAGCCGGTCCAGGCCCTTGGCCACGTTGGAGATGGCGAGCAGGGAGTGGCCGAACGCCACGCCGATGTTGCGCTGCGAGGAGGAGTCGGTGAGGTCGCGCTGCCAGCGGGAGGTCACCAACGTGGAGCCCAGGACGTCCAGCAGCCCGGAGGAGATCTCCAGGTTGGCCTCGGCGTTTTCGAAGCGGATCGGGTTGACCTTGTGCGGCATGGTGGAGGAGCCCGTGGCGCCTGCGACCGGGATCTGCACGAAGTAGCCGATCGAGATGTAGCTCCAAACGTCCGTGCAGACGTTGTGCAGGATCCGGTTGAACCGCGCGACGTCGGCGTACAGCTCGGCCTGCCAGTCATGGCTTTCGATTTGCGTGGTCAGCGGGTTCCAGCCCAGGCCCAGGCCCTCAACGAAGCTCCTGGCGACCTGTTCCCAGTCGGCGCCGGGGATGGAGGCCACGTGTGCGGCATAGGTGCCCGTGGCGCCGTTGATCTTGCCGAGGTATTCGGTCCGGGCGATGCGGTCCAGCTGGCGGGTCAGCCGGTGCGCGCTGACGGCCAGTTCCTTGCCGAGCGTGGTGGGAGTGGCCGGCTGACCGTGTGTGCGGGAGAGCATGGGCACGGCGCGGTTGTCCTCGGCCATGGCAGTGATCTGGGAGACGAGCCTCCGGGCGGCGGGCAGCCAGACGTCCTCGACGGCGCCCTTGATGCCCAGGGCGTAGGAGAGGTTGTTGATGTCCTCGGAAGTGCAGCCGAAGTGCACCATGGCGGTCAGGCGTTCGACGCCGATGCCGGGCAGGCGTCGGCCGATGTAGTATTCGACGGCTTTGACGTCGTGCACGGTGACGGCTTCGATGTCTGCCAGTTCGGCGACCGAGCCGGCGTCGAATTCAGTGACGATGGCGCGCAGTTTCTGTTGCTGCGCCGCGGACAGCGGCCCGGCACCGGGGAGCACGCTGTTGCCGGTCAGGTGGATGAGCCATTCAACCTCGACGGCGACCCGGTCGCGGTTGAGGGCGGCCTCGGAGAGGTAGTCGACCAGCGGCGCGACAGCGGACTGGTACCTGCCGTCCAGCGGGCCGAGCGCGATCGGTTGTGAGGACGCGGCGAGGGCAAGGCGTCCGGACGGCGTGCGGGTATCAGCTGGGGCGGCAGTTTCAGGCATGCCCCGATTCTTTCACGAAGTCCCGCCGGGCCTTAAGTGTGCTGAACCATGTGACTTCCGGGTGGTCCGCCGAAGCGGCTCCCGCTGCCGCGGCCGGTTATCCACATGGTGGCACAGGGGGCTTCAGCCCGCTTGGGCGGATCCCTAACGTCGGTGCTATGACCAGCAGGACAGGGCGGACGAGTGCGGAGGCCGGCGCCAGCGTGGCGGCGGGTGCCGTGCTGGCCTCCGAGGCCGCTGCCTGTGCCTCGCGCAGTTATGAGGTCCAGCAACTCGCCGCCCGGGTGGCTGCCTGCGCAGACCGGACTGATGCCGAGCTGGCCCGCCTGTCCGGCATCGAGTTGCAAAGCTGGCAGAGCCCGGCCGGCCGGGCTTACCGGACGTCGCTGTCCCTGCACGCCGCGTCGCTTCGCCGGGGCACAGCGGCCCTGCAGGACGCCGTGGCTGCTGTGCTCCGGCATGGCAGCAACGTCGCCCTGTCCTCGATAAAGCCGGGCTACTGATGGCTGAAGCGTCGCCGGCAGGCTCCGGGGCAGCACCGGTTCCTGCCGCGCCGGTGGACGGCGTGTTACAGATCCGGGGCGGTGTCGGGGGACTCAGTTTCCAGTTCGAGGAACTCCTGGCCGGCGCATCGGCACTTGACGGGATCGTCCACGAGCTGGCGATCGTCGAAGTGGAAGCCGACCGCGTTCGCCGCGCCCTGTTCCCGTACCAGTTCGACTCCTACTCCACCGGAAGCGCGGCGATCACCGCTGTTGGGGAGGCGGGGAGGGCGATCGGCAGCGTGCGGATGAAACTGGAGCGGCTTTGCCGCGACGTACGTGCCAGCCACCGGGACTACGAGTCCGCCGAAGCCCGTAACACCCTGCTCCTGCGGATTGGCCTGACCGGAGCAGGGTACGGGCCCCTGCGGCCTCTCCTTGGCCTGCCTCCGATTACCGTCCGGGACACGGTGGAGGATGGATTATCCTGGGCGCCGGCCGGGTTGGCGTTCCTTCTCGGCCTCCCGGCCGGCGTCGCTGCGGCAGGATTGGCTGGTGCGTCTGGCAGTGTCCGCTCCTCCATCCGCGCCCTGGCCGCGGTGCCGGAACTGGACTTCCTGCGGCCCCGCTCCATCCGGATCACCGGCAGCGAACGCCGCATTGAGGAGGTCGACGTCTCACCGGCCGGGCTGCTGCTGCGCGCTGAGGCCGTCGGACGGACCAGCGGTGAGATCGAGGTCCTGGAATTGGGGAATCGGCCATACCGTGCCTGGGTGGTGGTCATCCCAGGGACGCAGCTGGACGGTCTGCCGCAGGGCACCAATCCCTTTGACGCCGCCGGCATCGCCGAGGGTCTGGGCTTCGACTCAACCGAGACCGGAGCGGCCATCCGGGAAGCCCTCGCGCAGGCGGGCGCCGAGTCCGGCGACCAGGTGGCCGCCGTCGGCTACAGCCAAGGGGGCATTCACGCGATGAACCTTTCCCGGGACAAGGCATTCCTCGCCGATTACGACCTCAAATTCGTCCTTACGGCTGGTTCGCCGGTGGGTGCGATCGAGCCGGCAGCCGGGACCAGCACCCTTCACCTGGAACACGAACAGGACTGGGTGCCCGGGGCCGATGGTGTGCCCAACCCGGACACGAAAGACCGGGTGACCGTCACCGTGACCACTCCGATTCCGGGACACGAGTGGCTGGAGCGCGGCCTGGGGCCGGGACACGACGCGGCACGCTACGCCGAGGGCGCCCGGGAGATCAGCGCCAGCAGGAATCCGTCGCTTGAGACCTCGACCGCCGCGCTCACGGCCGTCGTCGGCGCGGGCGGGACGGCCGGGGTGACCCGCTTCTCGCTCCGCCGGGAAACCAGGGGCTCAACGCGGCAGGGACTGGCCACGGCCCCGGGGCCTAGCGGTCAAGCGCGGGAAGAGCGCTGGCCACCAGGGACACCGCGCTGATTATGAGGGCAGCGAACACCGCTGTCCAGAAGAAAGAGTCGATGGTGAAGTGCACAGCGGTGTAACTGCTGATCCAAGCCGTCAAATAAAGCATTCCCGCGTTGATGACAATCGTGAAAAGGCCCAGGGTGAGAATGGTGATCGGCAGCGAGAGCAGGCTGATGATGGGCTTGACGAAGGCGTTGACGAGGCCGAAGATCAACCCGATGAAGAGGTAGCCCAGGGCGGTGTTGAGCGCGCCGTCGCCGGCAGTGGTGATATCCAGGCCGGTCAGGATCCAGCACGCTACGGCCAGGGCCAGCGCGTTGATGATGACTCGTACAATAAATGAGCGCATGGGCCCATGCTGTCACACGCCCGGTGGCAGTGGCAGGGGCCATATACCCCTACCCGGGCAGTTGCCCGACGTAGGCTAGAGGGCATGACTTCATCAGAGAACACGGCCGGGGGGACCAGGCCCCGTCCGGTGGTAGACCTTCTTCCCCGCTACGCGGCCGGCAAGCCCCCGGCCCCCGTCGAGGGCTTGGCCAGCTACAAGTTGTCCTCCAACGAAAACCCGCTCCCGCCGATCCCTGCAGTGCAGCAGGCCATCGCGGCGCAAACAGACTTCAACCGCTACCCGGATCCGCTCAGCAGCAAGCTCCGAAGCGCGCTCGCCGGTTTCCTGGACGTTCCGGCCGAGGACATTGTCACCGGCGCCGGAAGCCTCGGAGCGCTAAACCAGCTGCTTGCCACCTTCGCCGGGCAAAACGACGACGGCAAGCCTGACGAGGTCATCTACGCCTGGCGGTCTTTCGAGGCCTACCCCATCAGCGTGGGACTCGCCGGCGCAGACAGCGTGCAGATCCCCCTGACCGCGGACGGCCGGCACGACCTCGATGCCATGGCGGCCGCGGTGACCGCCCGAACCAGGGTGATCCTGCTGTGCACCCCCAACAACCCCACCGGTCCCATCCTGACCGCAGCGGAAACCGAACGCTTCCTGCGGACCGTACCGGCCGACATTGTGGTGGTCATCGACGAGGCCTACCAGGAGTTCGTCCGCGACGACCAGGCCGTGAACGGCATCGAAATGTACCGCAAATACCCCAACGTTGTCGTGCTGCGCACCTTCTCTAAGGCACACGGACTCGCCGGGCTGCGGGTGGGCTACAGCGTGTCCAATCCCGACCTCACGCAGCACCTACGGGTTGCGGCCACCCCCTTCTCCGTGTCCCAGATCGCCGAGACGGCAGCAGTCACCTCCCTGAAGCACTTCGATGAAGTTGTAGAAAGGGTACAAAGCCTGGTGGACGAACGGGACCGGGTCACGACCGCGCTGCAGGACCTGGGCTGGTTCGTGCCGGCCGCCCAGGGGAACTTCGTCTGGCTCAATCTCGGCGCCCATAGCGCCGAATTCGCGGCCCTGGCGGGGGAGCGTGCACTCTCGGTCCGCGCTTTCGCCGACGAGGGGGTGCGGGTCAGCATAGGGGAAGCGGAAGCCAACACGCGGTTCCTGGAGCTCTGTGCGATCTATACAAAACCTCCGAGGCGTTCCTAGCACTTGTCATGACGGCCGCGGCCTTCCGGCTGCGGATAAAGTAAGGACCAGTAAGCCAAAATATATGCTGGCTTGGGAATGCATGTCCGTCCCGGCATATATCCCAGCGATTGCGGCGTATTCGGATGCGGCAGGCAAGGAGACGGTATGGGCGCCACACATCTGCCCTCCACCGAGTTCGATGGAACCGATATTGAGGACCGGCAGGAAGCTGCGGCCGAGGCCCGCATGGGGGCTCCTGCCGAGCCCATGGTGCAACTCCTCGCCCCTGACGGCACGCTCGGCTCTGATCCCGTGTTCTCGGTTTACGCCGAACGTCTCACCGCGGAGAAGCTGCGCGGATTTTACGCCGATATGGCGAAAATCCGACGCTTCGACGTGGAAGCAACGGCACTGCAGCGCCAGGGCCAGTTGGCGTTATGGGTGCCGCTGACCGGCCAGGAGGCAGCCCAGATCGGCTCCGGACGGGCCAGCCAGCCACAGGACTATATCTTTCCCACGTACCGTGAGCACGGCGTTGCCCTGACCCGCAACGTGGACCTGGCTGAACTGTTGCGCCAGTTCCGGGGAGTGTCGAACGGGGGCTGGAACCCCAAGGACACCAACTTCCACCTCTACACCCTGGTTCTCGCGGCCCAGACACCCCATGCGGTGGGCTATGCGATGGGCATCCAGCGCGACCAGAAGCTCGCAGCTTCCACCGCTCTTGCGGGGGGAACCCCCACTCAGCCGGCGGAGCCCAACGCGGCCGTGATGGTCTATTTTGGCGACGGAGCAAGCTCCGAGGGCGACGTCCATGAGTCCATGGTCTTCGCCTCCTCGTACAAGGCGCCGGTGGTGTTCTTCTGCCAGAACAACCACTGGGCAATCTCGGTCCCCAGCTCCGTCCAGACCCGAGTTCCGCTCGCCGACCGGGCCAAGGGGTATGGGTTCCCGGGAATCCGGGTGGACGGAAACGACGTCGTGGCCGTCCATGCCGTCACTGAATGGGCGCTGGAACGGGCCCGTCGGGGCGACGGACCGGTGCTGATCGAAGCGTTCACCTACCGCGTCGGCGCACACACCACCGCCGATGACCCTACGAAGTACCGGGAATCCGCCGAAGAGAGCCGGTGGCGTGCCAAAGATCCGCTCGACCGCCTGGAAAAGTACCTGCGCGCCGAGGGACTCGCCGGCGATTCGTTCTTCGAGCAGGTGCGGGCCGACGGTGATGAACTCGCCGCCTACGTCCGCAAGACCACCCATGACCTCGAAACGCCGGACATCCGGACCGCCTTCGCCAACACCTACGTGGAGGCCCACCCGCTGGTGGCAGAGGAGCTGGCCTGGTTTGAGGAGTACAGCGCAGGATTTGCCGACGACGCAGCAGCCCCGGCAGAAGGTGCCACTAACTGATGACCACCATGACCATAGCCAAGGCCATTAACGAAGGTCTTCGCGCGACGCTGACCAACAACCCCCGCGCCCTGCTCATGGGCGAGGACATCGGTCCCCTGGGCGGCGTGTACCGCGTCACCGACGGCCTTATCGCGGAGTTCGGCGCAGACCGCGTCGTGGACACCCCGCTGGCGGAGTCCGGTATCATCGGGACCGCGATCGGCCTGTCCTTGCGTGGCTACTTGCCCGTCTGCGAAATCCAGTTCGACGGCTTCGTCTTCCCGGGCTTCAACCAGATCACCACCCAGCTGGCCAAGATGCATGCACGCAGCAACGGCAACCTGACCGTGCCCGTCGTCATCCGGATCCCCTATGGCGGCGGCATCGGCTCGATCGAGCACCACTCCGAGTCCCCGGAGGCGCTGTTCGCCCACACCGCCGGCCTGCGGATCATCACCCCGTCCAACCCGCACGACGCCTACTGGATGATCCAACAAGCCGTCGACTGCCAGGACCCTGTGATTGTCTTCGAACCGAAGCGCCGCTACTGGCTCAAAGGTGAGGTCGACACCGAATCCCCCGGAACCTCGGCAGACCCCTTCAAGGCCCACGTGCTCCGCGAGGGGACTGACGCGACCGTGGCGGTTTACGGCCCGTTGGTTCCGGTGGCCCTGGCAGCGGCCAACGCCGCCGCTGAGGACGGCCGCAGCATCGAGGTGGTGGACCTGCGTTCCATCTCACCGATCGACTTCGACACCGTCACAGCCTCCGTTAAGAAGACGGGCCGGCTGGTGGTGGCCCACGAGGCGCCCACCTTCGGTGGAATCGGCGGCGAAATCGCGGCCCGGATCAGTGAACGGGCCTTCCACTGCCTCGAGGCACCTGTCATCCGCGTCGGAGGCTTCCATATGCCCTATCCGGTAGCCAAAGTGGAGGAGGACTACCTCCCCGACATTGACCGCATCCTTGAGGCGCTGGACCGTGCTTTCTCGTACTGATTCCGGCCGCTCTTACTGACCGGCATCTTCCGCCGACCGCTTCCCGCTGAGGCGCTATCTCCAACAAGGACAACATGACTCTCCACAAGTTCAACCTTCCCGACGTGGGCGAGGGACTGACCGAGGCCGAGATCGTCGCCTGGAAGGTCAAGCCCGGCGACACGGTGGCCATCAATGATGTCCTGTGCGAGATTGAGACCGCGAAATCCCTCGTTGAGCTGCCCTCACCCTTCGCCGGAACGGTCACCGAGCTGCTGGTCCCCGAAGGCCTGACAGTCGACGTCGGAACCCCGATCATCAGCGTTAGCGACGCCGTACCCTCGGACGCCGAGCCGGCCCCGGCTGCCGCTGCCCCTATGTACGGAACACTCACACCGGACACGTCCGACGCCGGCGAGCCCGATGGTCGTCCGGCCGGCGGTCCTCTCGTCGGTTCCGGCCCCAAGGCGGACGCCGTCAAGCGCCGTCGGCGGGTGGCCTCCGCGACGGCCGTGCCCGCAGTTTCGACGGCACCTTCCGGTGTCCCGTCCCCGGCTGCCGAGCAGGCGGGGGTGGAAAGCCAGAACATCTGGATCAGCCCGGAGTCGGTCGCCGGCGCTGAACAGCCGTCGCCGGCCGGGCCGGCCGATCAGCGGCCCACCCTCGGTGGCGCCATCACCGGCCTCGTCAGCAGGGTCCTGGCCAAGCCGCCCGTGCGGAAGATTGCCCGTGACTTGGGCATCGACCTTGCCGACGTCGTCCCGACGGGCGCCCGCGGCGAAGTGACCCGCGAGGACCTGGTGAGCTACCAGGCGCAGCGTGACGCAGAACTGGACCAGGCGGATACTTTCTGGGGTAAAACCGGCCGTCCGAATGAACAGCGGATTGAGCGGATTCCGGTCAAGGGGGTCCGCAAAGCCACGGCGCGGGCCATGGTTGAGTCGGCCTTCGCGGCTCCGCACGTCAGCATCTTCGTCGACGTCGACGCCAGCCGGACCATGGAGTTCGTCAAGCGGCTCAAGGCCTCCCGCGATTTCGAAGGGATCAAAGTATCCCCGCTGCTGATCCTGGCCAAGGCGGTCATTTGGGCCGCGGCCCGCAACCCCAGCGTCAATGCAACGTGGGTGGACAATCCCGACGGCAGCGACTCCGCCGAGATCCACGTCAAGCACTTCCTGAACCTCGGAATCGCCGCAGCCACACCGCGGGGACTGATGGTCCCGAATATCAAGAACGCCCAGGACCTTTCGCTCAAGGAGCTTGCCCTGGCCTTGAACGAGCTGGCCACCACCGCGCGTGCGGGAAGAACCCAGCCGGCACAGATGCAGGGCGGGACGCTGACCGTCACCAACATCGGTGCCCTCGGCATCGACACCGGCACGCCGATCATCAACCCCGGGGAGGTGGCAATCGTGGCTTTCGGCACGATTAAGCAGAAGCCCTGGGTGCTGGACGGCGAGGTCATTCCGCGCTGGATTACCACGCTTGGGGGCTCCTTCGACCACCGTGTGGTCGACGGGGACCTCTCGGCACGCTTTATGGCCGACGTCGCGGCGATTCTGGAAGAGCCCGCCCTGCTGCTGGACTGAGCTGCCTCCGGACCCGCGCCGACGGGACGTTCCTGACCAGTTACTGCGGGCTGCCCGCCGGGGTTCCCGGGAATTTCCGGCGCATGCCGGGACGTCGGCGGCTTCCTGCCGCGGGGAACTGGGCGGGAGCGTCGCTTCCCGGCCGGAAGAGGGCGCGGAAACGGGTCCTGTCCGGAACGGCCCCTGCGGCACTAGAGTGGCACCAGCCGCCGCCGGCCGGGCGGACGCGGATCAAAGGAGATGTTGCGTGTTCTCAAGCCCGTTCCCCGACGTGGAAATTCCCGATGTGAGCCTGTACGAGTACCTCTTTGGTGGCCTGGAGGAGGCTGACCTGGACCGGGTGGCCCTCGTCGACGGCGGCAGCGGTGCGGAGACGAGCTACCGGACGCTCGTGGCGCAAATCGATGCGCTGGCCGGAGCCGTCGCGGCCCAGGGCCTGGGCGTCCACGGTGTCGCCGCGATCCTGTGCCCCAACGTGCCGGCGTTCGCGGTCGTGTTCCACGGACTGCTGCGGGCCGGTGCCACTGTCACCACCGTCAACTCGCTCTACACAGCGGATGAGATCGCCCTTCAACTGGCAGATGCCGGTGCGGAATGGCTGTTCACCGTGTCCGCATTGCTCCCCGCCGCGCAGGAAGCCGCCACCCGGGCCGGGATACCCGCGAGCCGGCTTGTTGTGCTCGACGGCGCCGACGGCCACCCCTCGCTCCGGGACCTCCTTACCGCGGGCGCGCCGGCGCCCGAGGTCCGTTTCGATCCGGCAAACCATGTGGCGGTGCTGCCATATTCTTCCGGCACCACCGGCCGTCCCAAGGGCGTCATGCTCAGCCACCGGAACTTGATCGCGAACGCGGAGCAGTCCCGTGGCCTGCTCAAGGTCGCCCCGGAGGACCGGCTCCTGGCGTTGCTGCCGTTCTTCCACATCTACGGGCTGACGGTGCTCCTGAACCTGGCGCTGCGGCAACGTGCCTGCCTGGTCACCATGCCGAAATTCGACCTCACTGAGTTCCTGCGGATCATCCAGGACCAGAAATGCAGTTACCTGTTCATCGCCCCGCCGGTAGCTGTGGCGCTGTCCAAACATCCAATGGTGGCCGATTACGATCTCAGTTCCGTGCACACGACTCTTTCCGGCGCGGCCCCGCTGGACGGCGAACTCGGTGCCAAACTGGCCGAGCGCCTTGGCTGCCGGGTGCTGCAGGGCTACGGGATGACCGAGATGAGCCCCGTCTCGCATCTTATTCCAGTGGATGCCGCCGGGGTGCCCGTGAGTTCAGTGGGCTACACCGTTCCGAACATGGATTGCCGCCTGGTGGATCCGGCAACCGGGGAGGAGATCGAATTTCCGGCGGAGGGCACCAGCCTGCCCGGGCACCTGCTGTGCCGTGGGCCAAACGTCATGCTCGGCTACCTCAACCGGCCGGGCGAAACCGCGGATACCCTCGACCCGGACGGCTTCCTGCATACCGGTGACATCGCCACCGTCCGTGCCGACGGAGTCGTGACGATTGTTGACCGGCTCAAGGAACTGATCAAGTACAAGGGCTACCAGATTGCGCCGGCAGAGCTTGAGGCGCTGCTTTTGACCCACCCCGGCATTGCGGACGCCGCCGTGATCGGAACCTCTGACGCCGATGGCCAGGAAGTGCCGATGGCGTTCGTGGTGCGCCAGCCCGGGGATGAGGGCGCGCGGCTGGACGAGTCCGCGGTGATCGGCTATGTGGCCGCCAGGGTGGCGCCCTTCAAGAAGATCCGCCGGGTGGAGTTCATCGACGCCGTGCCGAAATCCTCCTCCGGCAAGATCCTGCGCCGGCTGCTGAAGACGGCGGAGGCGCCGACCGGATAGCCCGGGCCGCGCCCCCTGGCTCTGCCTAGTCGGTGGCGTCCGTTTTGGCGATGTAGACATCGCACGGGGCGTTATGGGCCACGGAGTTGGCCACGGAGCCCAGGACGCGGCCCAGACCCTTCATCCGGCGGTTGCCGACCACGATCAACTGGGCGCCGGTGCGGGCAGCTTCCTCAATCAGGGCCTCAGCGGGCTTGCCGCGGCCGGCGGCGTAGGTGACGTTCAGGGCGGGCGTGCGGAGGCTGTCGGCGACGCTGCGGGCCACCTTCTCGGCGTTGCCGGCGTCGGAGACGATCCACTCGTCGCTGCCGCTGCCGAACACCTCGGTCCTGTCGCTGTCGAACGCGCTGACCACATGAAGCGTGGCTCCCAGCGACGTGGCCAGGTCGCGGGCCGTGTGCGCGGCTCTTAGGGCAGTCTCGCTGCCATCGACGCCGACAACAATAATTCCGGTCATGAATGCTCCTTGGGTCAACGAATAGGGGCGGCCGTGGGCCGACGGTTCAGGCTACCGCGCCGCGACGGCTTCCTGCAGGACCGGCGCCAGCCGCCGCACGCCTTCGCGGATGGAATCGGGCGCGACGGCGCTGAAGGCCAGCCGGATTTTGTTGGACGGCTCATCCGAATGCGTAAAGGCCGCGCCCGGAATAAAGACCACCCCGGCATCGATCGCCTTCTGCAAGAGCGGGTAAGTGTCCACGTCGTCGGGCAGCGTCACCCAGACGAAGAAGCCGCCCTCCGGACGGGTCCAGGTCAGGCCCGGCGGCATGAATTCCTCCAGCGCGGCCAGCATCGCGTGGCAGCGCTCCTCGTAAAGCCCCCGGTACGTCTGAATCTGCCCGCGCCAGTCGTAGTCCCGAAGGTAGGCGGACACGAGCATCTGGTTCAACGTCGGCGGGCACAGCGTGACCGCTTCCGACGCCAGGTAATAGCGGCGCTGAAGGTGCGCGGGGACGAGGGCCCAGCCAATCCGCAGGCCCGGGGCAAAAATCTTTGAGAAGGAGCCCATGTAAATCACGTCGTCCGGGTTGTCAGCCCGCAGTGGAGTGAGAGGCCGGCCGTCGAACCGGAGCAGCCCGTAGGGGTTGTCCTCCAGAACCAGAATATTCGCGTTGCGGCATATATCGACAACCTGCTGCCGCCGCTCCGCCGACAACGTGATGCCGGAAGGGTTGTTGAAACTGGGAATGGTGTACAGGAACTTAATGCTTTTGCCGGCCGTCTGCAGGGCGGCGATCTTGGCCTCAAGGAGGTCCGGAATGATCCCGTCCGCATCCATGGGCACGGTGGCCACCTGCACCTGGTAGGCCTCGAACGTGTTGAGCGCGCCGACGTACGTGGGATCCTCCACGAGCACCACGTCGCCGGGGTTGCAGAAGACTTTGGTGGCCACGTCCTGGGCGGACTGCGAGCCTGCGGTAATCACCACATTCTCGGGCCTGGCACCAACAATTCCTTCCTCGGCCATGACCTCGCAGATCTGGATACGGAGTTCCTCGGTGCCCTGGCCACTGCCGTACTGCAGTGCGGTCAGTCCGTGGTCCGCGATGATCCCCGCAGCGGTCTTGCCCAGCCGGTCCAGGGGGAGCGATTGCAGGTAGGGGCTGCCGCCGGCCAGCGAAACAAGGCCGGGGCGCATCGAGATGTCAAAGACGTCGCGGACTGCTGATTGCTTGATATTTGCTGCGCGCTCCGAGAACAGTAACTCGTGGCGGTGGGCGGACGTAGCCGCACGTTCGATTGCGTCAATTGCCTCGGCCGGAAGAACTTCTGCGGCGGCATCAAGTGTTTCGTGGGTCACATTTCCAAGAATACAACCCTTGTTGCTGAGTGGAAAACTTTTGTTGCGTTCACGCTGCTGCGCCTGCAGCGGCTCCGAACGCACGACACCCCCGGACGCTTGGCAGCGTCCGGGGGTGTCGGGACAGCAGGATGGGCTACGCGGCGGAGGCGGAGCGGGATTCTTCCAAGACTTCGAAGACCGCCTTGATCTGTTCCACAACCTCGGCGTCATCTTTCGGATGGATCTCGGCAAAGCGGACCAGGGAGCCGGGGACGGCCATCTTGACGTCTTCGAGGACCCGGGCGCCGGCAATCCCGACGGCCTTGCGGGCCTCGTCCTGGGCCCAGACTCCGCCGAACTGGCCAAAGGCCGTACCGACGACGGCGGTCGGCTTGCCGCTCAGGGCGCCGGCGCCGAAAGGACGGGACAGCCAGTCAATGGCGTTTTTCAGCGACGCGGGAACCGTACCGTTATGCTCCGGGGTGACCAGCAGCAGGGTGTCGGCGTCGTTGGCTGCGGCGCGCAGTGCGGCGGCCGCGGCAGGGACCTGGCCTTCGACGTCGATGTCCTCGTTGTAGAACGGGATGTTGCCGAGGCTGTCGTGGATGAGGACCTCCACCTGTTCCGGGGCGTTGAGCTGGAAGGCTTCGGCCAACTGCTGGTTGGTCGAGCCGGCACGCAGGCTGCCGACCAGGGTGAGAACGGTGTTCTTGGACATGTGAACTCCTTGGTGTCGCGCCGCCGATGCATGTGCGGCTGGCTGATAAGTGAGACCCTTGCGGACCTTCACCCATAAAAACGGACTGCGGTCCGCTTCTATTCCCTGCCGCTAGAATGTGCCCTGTGAGCTTGATCCCCATCCGGCCCGGCGCAGAGCCCGAACGCCGCGACGCAGCCCGGAACCGCGAGTTGCTGCTCGGCGCCGCCCGTCAGCTCGTCGAAGAATGCGGGGCGGACGGCCTGACCATGGGCATCCTGGCCCAGCGGGCCGGGGTGGGCAAGGGGACGGTGTTCCGTCGGTTCGGCAGCAGGGCAGGACTGATGATGGCGCTGCTCAGTGACGCAGAGGCCGGGTTCCAGGGAAGGTTTATGTTCGGGCCGCCGCCGCTCGGCCCGGGCGCGTCACCCCTGGCACGGCTCATCGCCTTCGGTGAAGAGCGAATTGGCTGGGTACTGGAATTCGGCGAGCTGGCCAGGGCTGCGGACGTGTCGGCCTACAACCGCTTCGACGTCCCTGCGGCCGTGTTGTGGCACCGGCATCTTGAGATGCTGCTGCGGCAGGCAGGTGTTTCGGCGGACCCCTGGCTGATGGCCACTTCACTGAGTGCCGTCCTGGAACCGGAGCGGATCCTGCACGCCGTCCGGGTGCATCAGATCACCCCGGAACGACTCGCCGCGTCGTGGCGGGAGCTCGTTTCGCGCGTGGTCCTGGGCGCCTAGCTCACGGCGATCGCCCGGCCGGCGGCGCCGGATCCCTCGGCCCGAACCAATGGTAACGATCTGATACCTGACTCCAGGAATGCCGCAGGAGAGCGTCAGCCCGGCAGATCCATGTGATAGTTTCCTCTGGAATGTGACCCGCAACATAGTCCACCAGGACTTGCCGAAAGGTGTGCGGGCGGCCAGATACCCGCTGGCCAAGATCCCGGATCGGCGGCGGTAACCCCCTGCCGGAGGGGGACTACGGAAGGATCCAGTTGTGAATCTTAATAAGAATCCAGCACGCGGCGAGGCTGCAGCGGCCCCGCCGGCAGCGGCAGACGCCGCGCAGACAACGACGATCCAGAACTAGTCGTCCCATGCTCCGATACCTCGGCAAACGTGCCATCACGTACGTATTCATGATCTTCCTGACCACCACGGCCGGATACTTTCTAGCCGTGAACACCTTGCAGCCTGCGCTGTTGGAGCAGGAGCGGATACCGCGGCCCACCCCCGAGCAGGTAGCGAACTCCTTCCGGCTCAAGGGCCTGGACCCGCACCTGAGCCCTTGGGAACGCTACGTTGACTGGTTGACGGCGATCGTCACCCGCTGGGACTGGGGACGCAGCCCCAACGGCGCGTTCATCAACGCCGAGTTCGGTGACCGGGTCTGGATCTCCACCCGGCTGTTTCTTGCCTCCATCGTCCTGACGCTCATCATCGGCGTCGCGCTCGGCGTGTACACGGCAGCGCGCCAGTACAAGGCCTCGGACCGGATCATTACCTCCTACAGCTACCTCGTGTACATCGTGCCCGCGCCGATCGCCTACTTCCTGGTCCAGCTCGGCGCCATCAACATCAACGAGACAGTGGGCGAGCGCATCTTCTTCGTCACGGGCATCTCCACTCCGGGAATGGACGGGGGCGGCTGGGCGCAATTCGTTGACATGCTGGCCCACTATGCGGTGCCGACGTTCGCCATCACCATCGTGGGATGGGGCACCTACCAGATCGCCCAGCGGCAGTACCTCCTGGACAACGTCAACGCCGATTTCGTCCGGACCGCACGGGCCAAGGGACTGACCCGCAACCAGGCCATCAGCCGGCACGCACTGCGGGTATCCTTCATCCCCGTGGCGCAAAGCATCGCCTTCACCATTCCCGCCATCTTCGCCGGCGGCTTTTTCGCGGAGAAGATCTTTGCCTGGCACGGCGTTGGTTCCTGGAGCATCGACGCGATCGCCCTGCAGGACGTCAATGCCGCGACGGCGACCCTCGCCTACGGCTCCGTGATCTTCGCGATCGGCGCGATCCTCGCTGACTTCGCCACCACCCTGGTCGACCCGAGAGTGCGGGTGCAGTAACCATGACAAACCTCAACGCCATCGATCCCGCTGCGGTCGCCAGCGAAGCAAAAATCGAGAACAACGACGTCGTCATCGCGAAGTCCTCGATCATCCTTCGCCGCTTCCTGCGCAACAAGACTGCCGTGGCAGGCCTGATCATCTTCCTCGCCCTGACGCTGTTTTCCTTCGTGGGTGGCATTTTCACCAGCTGGGACAAAGAAACGATTGATCCGTTCAACATCGGGATGCCGCCGTCGGGCGAACATCTGCTGGGCACCTCCCAGGCCGGGATTGACCTCTATGCCCTGACCGTGGAGGGCACCCGGATTTCAATCCTGATCGGCCTCGTCGTCGGCCTGGTCTCGGTCCTGATCGCCGCCGTCTACGGCTGCACCATGGCCTACTTTGGCGGCAAAGTGGACAAGGTCATGCTGTTCGTCCTTGAAGCGCTGATCATGATGCCGGCGCTGCTGGTCGTGGCCGTCGCCACGAGCGGCGGCGGCAACGGGCTGCAAAAGTCCCTGCCCAGCTGGCTCCTGCTGATCATCGTCCTGCTGGTCTTCAGCTGGATGGGCACCGCCCGGCTCATCCGTTCGCTCTCGATGTCCCTCATGACGCGCGACTTCGTAAAGGCAGCCCAGTACATGGGGGTCCCACCGCGGCGCATCGTCTGGCGTCACCTCGTCCCGAACATCGGTTCGCTGCTGGTACTGGACATCACCCGCGGCATCACCGGAGCGATCCTGGCCGAGGTTGCCTTCTCCTTCATCGGCATCGGCATCAAGGTCCCGGACGTCAGCCTGGGCGTGCTGATCGGGCAGGCGACCTCCCAGGTTTCCACGTTCCCGTGGATGTTCTGGGTCCCGCTGACCGTCATGTTCCTGCTGACCGGGTCCCTTGCCATGATGAACGACGGCCTGCGGGACGCGTTCGACCCCAGCTCCAGCTCCGTCGGCAGCGCCAAAAAGAAGAAGACCAAATGAGCCACGAAATGACCGCCAGCGCCGAGTCCGCCGACTTCTCCACCGCCGAGCGCCTGCACACCGCAGGACTGCACGCCCCCGGCGACGCGGTGCTCTCCGTACGTGACCTGAACGTCCGCTTCAACACCGAGAACGGGGTGGTGCACGCCGTCCGCGGCATCGACTTCGACCTTCATGCCGGCAAAACGCTGGGCATCGTCGGGGAGTCCGGGTCCGGAAAGTCCGTGACCTCGATGGCCATCATGGGCCTGCTGCCCCCGACCGCGGAAATCACCGGTTCGGTCCGGCTGCAAGGCACGGAACTGCTGGGTCTCAGCGACAAAGCGATGTGCCGGTTCCGCGGCAAAGACATGGCCATGGTCTTTCAGGACCCCCTGTCGTCGCTGACCCCGGTCTACACGGTCGGCAACCAGATCATCGAAGCCCTCACGGTCCACAACCCGACCATGAGCAAGCAGGCCAAGGAGGCGCGCGCCGTCGAGCTCCTTGGCATGGTGGGCATCCCCAGTCCGAAAGACCGCCTCAAGGCCTTCCCGCACGAGTTTTCCGGCGGCATGCGCCAGCGCGTCATGATCGCCATCGCGATCGCCAACAACCCCCGTGTGCTGATTGCCGATGAGCCGACGACGGCGCTTGACGTCACTATCCAGGCGCAGGTCCTGGAGGTCCTACACACGGCGCAGGAGGAAACCGGCGCCGCCGTCGTCATGATCACCCACGACCTCGGCGTTGTGGCCGGCATGGCCGATGACATTATGGTGATGTACGCCGGCAAGCCGGTGGAGACCGGCAGCGTCGATGACATCTACTACAACCCCCGGATGCCCTACACGATGGGCCTGCTCGGTGCGGTACCGCGGGTGGATATGGCCGAGAAGTCCTCGCTGATTCCGATCGAAGGCATTCCGCCGAACCTCATCCACACCCCCACCGGGTGCTCGTTCGCGCCGCGCTGCCCGCTTGCCAGCGACTCCTGCCTGCACGGGGAACCGGAGTTGTGGCCCGTCGCCGGAATCAACCCGAACGCCGGCATGCCGCACCGGGCCGCGTGTATCAAGACAGACTCCCTGGGCCTTGAAGTGGACGTCCGCGAGGTCTTCCAGGCCCCGGCCGTCCCCGTGTCACGCTTTGACGCGATTCCCCGCGACGAGCGCCGGACCGTGCTGGAGCTCAGGGACGTCAAGAAGCACTTCCCGTTGATGAAGGGCGCCCTGATCAAGCGCCGGATCGGCACGGTCAAAGCCGTGGACGGGCTGAGCTTCGACATCCGAGAGGGCGAGTGCTTCTCGATCGTCGGTGAGTCAGGCTGCGGCAAGACCACCACCCTGCTGGAAATCATGGAGTTCCATAAGGACCAGGACGGCGAGGTGGTCATTGGCGGCCTCAGCAACAAGGAAGCCTCCGACGCCAAGACCAAAAGCGCCATGCGCAAAGAACTCCAGATGGTGTTCCAGGACCCCACCGGCGCCCTCGACCCCCGCTTCACCGTCTTCGAGGTCCTGTCCGAGCCGCTCGAGAACGCGGGCATGTCCAAACCCCGGATCCGGGAGCGGATCATGGAGCTGATGGAGCTTGTGGGCCTCCAGCCGGACCACGTCAACCGGTTCCCCAACCAGTTCTCCGGCGGCCAGCGCCAGCGCATCGGCATTGCCCGCGCCCTCGCCGTGAACCCCAAGTTGGTGGTCCTGGACGAGCCTGTGTCGGCGCTGGACGTGTCTGTCCAGGCCGGTGTGATCAACCTCCTGGACAAGCTCCGCGCCGAACTCGGGCTGAGCTACCTGATGGTGGCCCACGACCTGTCCGTGGTCCGCCACATCTCCAACCGCGTGGCGGTGATGTACCTGGGGAAGATCGTGGAAATCGGGGACGTGGACCATGTCTTCGACAACCCGCGCCACCCGTACACCCGGGCTCTGCTCTCCGCGATCCCGGTCCCTGACCCTGCCCTGGAACGCACCCGGGAACGGATCATCCTGCAGGGGGACCTTCCCTCGCCGCTGGAGGCTCCCAAGGGCTGCAACTTCGCCACCCGCTGCCCGGTCTTCGCGGCTCTGCCGCCGGCCAAGCAGGAGAAGTGCCTGACACTGGAACCCCCGCTGGAAACGGTCCGGCCCTCCACCGCGGCGCAGACCCTTGAGTCCGGCCCGGCGCCCGATCCCGACCAGAGGTTCGCCTGCTTCTACCCCGACGGGGAATTGAACGAGGACATGCTGGTGGTCCACAAACCGGCCGGACATGATGCCCCCTAGATTTTACGACCCATCACAAGCACCACCACTCGCACCAATGAAGGGAACACCATGAAGAATCTGACCAAGATCGGCGGAGCGGCGGCCATTGCGGCCGCCTTGACGCTGACAGCCTGTGGCGGCGGTGGCGGCTCCACCGGACCAGCAGCGGAGAAGGCCCAGGAGTCAGGCAGTGACCTGGCCAAGCTCATCAGTGTCAACGAAAAGCCCGCGGCAGACCTGCAACAGGGCGGCACCGTCACCTTGCCGCTGGGCAACATCGGACCGGACTTCAACGGGTTCTCCAACAACGGCAACAGCGCGGACAACACGGCGCTGCACCGCCCGATCGACGAGGCCGGCACCTGGGGCTGCTGGAATTTCGACTTCGACGGCACCGCCACGCCCAACAAGAACTTCTGCGAAGACGTCAAGAGCGAGGTCAAGGACGGCAAGCAGACCATCACCATCAAGGTGAACGAGAAAGCCACCTACAACGACGGCACGCCGATCGATGTGAAGACTTTTGAGAACACCTGGAACATGCTCAAGGGCGAGAACAAGGACATCGACGTCGTCAGCTCCGGCGCTTACGAGTTCGTTGAATCCGTCAAGGCCGGTTCCAGTGACAAAGAAGTCATTGTGACCACCACCCAGCCGGTCTTCCCGCTGGACGCCCTCTTCACAGGTTTCGTCCACCCGGCCGTAAACACCCCGGCGATCTTCAACGAAGGCTTCACCGGAGAAATGCACCCGGAATGGATGGCAGGACCGTTCAAGGTGGACCAGTACGACAGCGCCGCCAAGACCGTGACTCTCGCCCAGAACGACAAGTGGTGGGGCACCAAGCCCGTCCTGGAAAAGGTCGTCTTCCGCCAGCTGGAGAGCAGCGCCCAGATCGCCGCCTTCAAGAACGGTGAAATCGACGGCGTGTCCGCCAATACCATCACCCCCTACAAGCAGCTCGATGGCACCAAGGACGCCGAGATCCGCCGCGGCCAGCGGCTCTTCGCCGGCGGCTTGAACCTCAACGCCCAGAAGGCGCCGATGAACGACGTCGCCATCCGCAAGGCAATCTTCACCGCCGTCGACCGCGAGGCGCTGCGCAAGGTCCGCTTCAATGGCCTGAACTGGGAAGAAACCAGCTCGGGATCCATGATGCTGCTGCCGTTCTCCAAGTACTACCAGGACAACTACCCGGTCAAGGAAACCGGCCCTGACGCCGCCAAGAAGGTCCTCACCGACGCCGGTTACACGGCGAACGCCGCAGGCATCATGGAAAAGGACGGCGTCCCCGCCGCCTTCAAGATCAGCAACTTCGGTGATGATCCCACCACCCTGGCGTTCGCGCAGACACTGCAAAACCAGTTGAAGGCCGGCGGCATGGATGTCGGCATCGACCAGCGCGCCTCCGCCGACTTCGGCAAGGTCCTGGGCAGCCGCGACTTCTTCATGAGCGTCTCCGGTTACACGGTCGGCGCCGATGCGACCGACGCCGTCAAGCAGTTCTACGATTCCAAGACCAACGAGAACGAGCTCGGCGACGCCGAACTGGACGCCGAGATCAAGAAGCTTTCCTCCATCGCCGACAATGCCGAGCGCAACAAGGCAGCCATGGAAGTTGAGAAAAAGCACATGGAGAAGTACTTCTCCATGGGTGTTGTGATGAACGGTCCGCAGATCTCCTTCGTGCGCACCGGTCTGGCCAACTACGGTCCGTCCCTGTTCAAGAGCTTGTCGCAGGTTCCGGACTGGACCACCCTCGGCTGGGAAAAGAAGTAACTCCCAGCTAGGCTCTCCGAGCACTCAAGGCCGGCATCCCCGCATTGACGGGGGTGCCGGCCTTCGCCGTTGGGCTCAAACCCGGGGAGTACCCGGGGGTAGCGTGGACCTATGACAACCGACTCCACCGGGCCCATCCGCACAGCTGTTGCCGGGTTCGGCCTCTCCGGCAGCGTCTTCCACGCCCCGCTGCTTGCGGCCAACCCCGACTTCACGATCGCAGCGATCTCCACGTCCGACGCCGGCCGGCAGGCCGCCGCGTCCGCCCGGTATCCCGGCGCCCGGATCGTGGACACCCCGGCGGACATCCTGGGCCTCGCGGGCGAGCTGGACCTGCTGGTCCTGGGCACGCCGCCGGCCACGCACTACCCGCTCGCGAAAGCCGCTCTTGAGGCGGGGCTCGACGTCGTCGTCGACAAGCCTTTTACCGTGCACAGTGCCGAAGGTGAGGACCTCATTGAGCTCGCGGCGCGGCTGGGCCGCGTGCTCACGGTCTTCCAAAACCGGCGCTGGGACGGCGATTTCCTGACCGTCCGAGGCCTGCTGGACAGCGGAGTACTCGGGAACGTGGCACGGTTCGAATCCCGTTTCGAACGCTGGTCGCCAAGGCCTGGAAAGCGGCCGCGACGGCGGACGACGGCGGCGGGGTGCTGTTCGATCTGGGCACCCACCTGCTGGACCAGGCAGTGCAGCTGTTTGGTCCAGCCGCGGTGGTCTCCGCCGAACTCGCGGCCCGGCGCCCGGGAGAGAGGACCGACGACGACGTTTTCCTGGCCCTGCAGCACTCATCCGGCGTCACCAGCCACCTGTGGATGAACATGCTCTGCGCCCAGCAGGGCCCGCGTTTCCGGCTGCTGGGCAGCGGGGGCGGCTTCACCAAACACGGCGTGGACCCGCAGGAGCCGTACATTGCGGCCGGCGGAAGCCCGCTGGACGCCGACTACGGCGTCGAGGACCAACACTGGGCCGGGCTCCTTGGCCGGGACGGCCATGGGGACCGGCTGCCCACTGAACGCGGCGCCTACCCGGAGTTCTATCGGATCCTCGCAGCGAAGATCAGCGACGGCGGAGCCGCCTCAGCGCGGCCCCTCCCGGTGGACCCGGCCGGCCCGGTGGAGGTGCTGCGGCTTATCGAACAGGCCCGGGAACTGGCCGCCAAGAGGGCTTAACCCACGCAACGCAGGACGACAGACATCCGGCAGCGTGCCTTAAAGCCACGAAGGAGCAGCACGCAGAGGATGTGTGTCGTCCAGCGCAGCAGGACGATGCCGGAACCGGCTGGTTATGCGGAGACGAGATCGTGCCAATCGGTGACCAGGGCCAGGTTGTGCGCCTCGGAGACAGAGCGGTGCGCGACCTTGCCGCCGGCGATGTTAAGGCCGGCGGCGAGGGCAGCGTCGCGCTCAAACGCGGCTTTGACGCCCAGGTTGGCAAGCGAGACGGCGTAGCGGAGGGTGACGTTGGTCAGCGCGTACGTTGAGGTGTTCGGAACGGCGCCCGGCATGTTGGCAACGCAGTAGAAGATCGTGTTGTGGACCTTGTACGTGGGTTCCTGGTGCGTCGTGGGGTGGGTGTCCTCGAAGCAGCCGCCCTGGTCCACAGCAATATCGACCAGCACCGAGCCGGGCTTCATCCGGGACACAAGTTCGTTCGTGACCAGCTTGGGGGCCTTGGCGCCCGGGATCAGCACCGAGCCGATGACCAGGTCGGCGTCGACCACGGACTTTTCGATCTCGTAGGCGTTGGAGGCCACCGTCTTCAGCCGGCCCTGGTACTGGGCGTCCAATTCGCGCAGGCGGTTGATGTTGATGTCCAGGATGGTGACATCGGCGCCGAGGCCCAAGGCCATCGCCGCCGCATTGGTGCCGGCAACACCGGCACCCAGGACAACCACCTTGGCCGGGCGGACACCGGGAACGCCGCCCAACAGCACACCCTTGCCGCCGGCCGGGGCCATCAGGGAGGTGGCGCCCACCTGAACGGACAGCCGGCCGGCGACCTCGGACATCGGAGCCAGCAGCGGCAGCGTGCGGCCCTCTTGGACGGTCTCATACGCGATGGCGGTGACGCCGGTATTGATGAGTTCCTGCGTCAGTTCCGGCTCAGCGGCCAGGTGCAGGTAAGTGAAGAGGATCATGCCCTTACGGAAGCGGTGATATTCGGCCTTGACCGGCTCCTTGACCTTCATGACCATGTCAGCGCCGGCCCAGACGTCATCGGCCTCGGCGACGATCTCGGCGCCTGCGATGGCGTACTCCTCGTCCGTAATGCCCGATCCCAGGCCCGCGCCGCGCTCGATCAGAACGGAATGGCCGTGTGTGCGGAATTCGTGGACGCCCGCGGCCGTGATGGCGACGCGGAATTCGTTGTTCTTGATCTCTTTGGGGACACCGATGATCATGTGGGGGCTCCAGTGCTGGTGGCCCAGGGGGCCGGATGAATGCGGGGAAGTCGTACTTCCAGAATAAATCCGGTTGTGAGGCAATCGACAGGCTGCACCGTGCGGCATCGGGCGCCGCAGGCGGAATTCCGGGGTTTAGCAAATAGCCGGATGGACATTTGTCGAACCCGCGAGCGGCAGGTGTCGCCTGCTGTCCGTTGGCGCTGCCGTTCGCAGCCGCACCTCGGCGCGCAGTAGTCTGTCAGGATGCAGCAGCAGGATGTCGAACAGCTCGTGGAACAGGTGGCACTGAAACTGGGACGCGGCCTCTCACTGGAGGACCTGGACGGCCAACTGCTCGCCTACAGTTCCAACCAGTCGCACGCGGACCGGGTCCGGGTGAACTTTCTGCTCAGCAAACGGGTTCCGCTGGATGTCAGCGCCTGGCAGCTCTCCCACGGGATTGCGACCGCTGTCCGCCCCGTGGTGGTGCCGGCCAACGCGGACCTCGGAATGCTGGGCCGGGTCTGCGTCCCCCTGCTGGTGCGGGGTTTCCGGGTGGGCTACCTGTGGGTTCAGCTTGTCTCGGAGGAACCGACGGCGACGACCGTTCTGGCCCAGCTGCCCGGGGTGGCCCGCGAACTGGAGCAGCTCTCGGCCCTGCTGCTGGACTCCAACACTGCCGAATCGGAGTTCCGCCGCCGCCGCGAGCGGGAGTTCCTGGCCGCGTGCCGGGGCGAGTCCAATGCCGTCGCGGCCGTGGCGGGCTGGAAGGAAGTGCAGGGGCGCGGGCCGTGGCAGCTGGTGACGGTCCTTGACGCCGACGGCTGGGCGGAAGGCTCCGATCCCATCGCCTCCACGCTGATCCACCGTTCCGCGGCGCTCCAGGCCACCATCGGGGTGGACGCCGCCCTGTTCAGCGCCGGGACGGAAACCCACGCCGTCGTCTTGTTCCGCGAATCGACTGGCCGGGCGGATCACGCCCAGGTGCTGGTCCACTATCAGCTGGAACTGGCCAAACGGTCCGGCCGGCCGGTCCACCGGATCATCCTCGGAACTTCCCAAGGCTTTGCCAAGCCGCGGGAGCTCGAGGACGCGTACCGGCGGTCCCGGCAGGCCGCGCAGGCGGCGGCCGTGGATCCCCAGCTGGGTGAGCTCGTGGACTGCCGGGCCACGGGGATCTACCAGGTGCTGGCTTCGGCTGGCGGCGGCGCGGGTGCCTGGGCAGACGCGGGTTCCGTCTATTTCCGGATTCTGGAAGACCATGACCGCAACCAGGAGCTGCTGCCCGTCCTGGAACTCTTCTATGACAATGACGGCTCGGTCCAGGAAGTGGCGGACAAGCTGCACCTTCACCGGAGCAGTATCTACAACCGGCTGGGCCGGATCCGGCAACTCCTCGGCGTCGATCCGCTCAAGGGGATGGTGCGGCTGGAGCTCCACGCGGCCCTCAAGGCCCGGCGCTGGGCCGGCCGCCCCAGGATCTGAATGAGGGCGCTACGTGCCGCGGCCATCACGGTCAGGGTGCTCGGGCTCCAGGGTTGACTCACCGGCCGCCTCCCGCAGGGCCTGCCGACGGCGATGCGAGAACCTGCTGTCAGTCCACAAGGAGACGGCCACAAACGCAACGCAGCTGGACATGAAAGCTGCCGTATTGTTCAGCCCCATGGCGTTTCCGAGGACGCCCGTGAGCACCATGGCGGCGATGCCGGCCACGATGTGCCACCCTCTGAACTTACGCACAATCCAAGCGTAACCCCGGCCTTCTCCACGCCCGGGCGCGGGGGCGGGATCGTTGTTTGATCCTTATCATGCCGTCACGAAGCATCCGCGGCGCCGTCACCGGCGTGGTCCGGTGCGCCGCCGGCGGTAAGGTTCTTCTTCTGCCTTTCCCGCCAGGCCATGATGTCAGCCAACCGTATGCGCCGGTGGGTGCCCCGGTATTCCACCGGGATTTCGCCGCGGTCCGTCAGGTTCCGCAAGTAGGTGTGCGAGATGCCGGCCAGCTCCGCGGCCCGGGACGTAGTCAGCATTTCCTCCACGCTGCTGACCGTGACCGCGTCGCCGCGGCTAAAGCGCGCTAGAACATCGACGACGGCGTCCCGCGCCTGGGGCGGCAGCCGGTGGACAGTGCCGTCGACAAACACCGTGATGTCCTCACTGCCGTTAAGGGCGTACCGGAGTTTCTGGGCGTCCTCAGCCGGGAGGGCGGCCGTGACCCGGGGAGCAATCAGTGTCATGGACTGCATCCTAGCGCCCCGGGATCGGCTCTCCCGTCCACTGGCTCGCCGCGGACGGCGGGCGAGTGCCTTACGGCCGGACTACAGCCCCAGCTCTTCGAGGACCGGCAGCTTCTCCCGGACCCAGGCGCGGGCCTGCGTGGCGCTCGGCGCGGAAAGGGCGAGTTTGGCCAGCTCCTGTGCCTCGGCCAGGGTAACAGTTTTCAACACGGCGGCCACGGCAGCCAGGGATCGGGCCGTCATGGACAGGGTTGAGACCCCCAGACCTGTCAGGACGACGGCGAGGGCAGGGTCAGCAGCGGCCTCACCGCAGACGCCGACCGGTTTGTTGTGGCCCTCCGCGGTGGAGCCTTCCACGGTCAGCCGGACGAGCCGGAGGACAGCGGGCTGCCAGGGCGTGTTGAGCGCTGCAAGCGGGCCCAGCTGGCGGTCCGCCGCCATGGCGTACTGTGTGAGGTCGTTTGTTCCCAAGCTCGCGAAACCGACCTCGCGCAGGATCGCCTCGGCGGTGAGCGCCGCGGACGGAACTTCCACCATGACTCCGGGAGTCTTGATCGCGGCCTCGCTGCACAGCGTTGCGAAGCGGGCGGCTTCCTCGGCGGTGGAAATCATCGGGGCCATCACCCAGACGTCCGCCTCGGACTCCTGCTCAGCCCGCGCGATCGCCTGCAGCTGGCGCTCCAGGACGCCCGGCGTGGTGAAATCTGTGCGGTATCCGCGGACGCCGAGGGCGGGGTTGGGTTCGGAGGCGTCGGTAAGGAAGGGCAGCGGCTTGTCCGCGCCGGCGTCGAGCGTCCGGAGCACCACTTTCTTGCCCGGGAAGGCATCGAAGACGCCCTTGTACGCGGCGGCCTGTTCGTCCACGGTGGGTTCGGTGTCGCGCTCCAGGAAGCAGAATTCGGTCCGGAACAGCCCGACGCCCTGGGCGTTCAGCTGCGCGGCGGCCACGGCGTCCTTGGCTCCGCCGACGTTGGCGAGCAGCGGGACCAGGTGGCCGTCCGCCGTCACGCCCGTGCCGTCGAAGTCCGCCAGCAGCGAGGCGGTCGCTGCCCAGTGTTCGGCAGCGGCCCGCTGGGAGTCGTCGGGGTCCGCCGTGATCAGGCCGGCGGCGCCGTCGACATAAACCTCGGTGTTATCCGGCAGCTGGTCAACGCCGGTGGCGGCAACCACCGCGGGAAGGCCCAGGGAGCGGGCAATGATGGCGGTGTGGGATTGCGGGCCACCTCCGGCCGTGAGCAGGGCGAGGATCTTTTCCGGGTCAAGGGTGGCGGTATCCGCCGGGGCAAGGTCCTCCGCAATGAGAATGAACGGGGTGGGGGAGGATGGAATTCCCGGGGCCGGGACCCCGCGCAGTTCGGCCACAATCCGGGCCCGGACGTCCAGGACGTCGGTAGCACGCTCGGCCATGTAGCCGCCCAGGTTGTGCAGCATTTCCGAGACGGAGGCGCCGGCTTCCCAGATGGCACGCTGGCCGGAAGTACCACGCCCAATCAGTTTGGCAGCCGATTTCAGCAGCATCGTGTCCGTCGCCATCAAGGCGGTGGCTTCCAGGACAGCTTTGCCGTCGCCGCTGACGGTCCCGGCCCGGGTTTTCAGCTCATCGTGGACCGCCTTGGCGGCGGACTTCAGGGCCGCCGTTTCTTCCTCAGCCGTAACGCCGGCCGGTAACTGTTCCCCGGCGGGCGGTTCGCTGACAGGTTTGGGCATCTGGCGGATGGTTCCGATGATGCGGCCGGGGCTGACGCCTACTCCTGGGAAGTTCTGCACTGAAGGTCCTCATTCTCTGCCGTGGGCCGGTAAGCCGGTTGTTCAGATACTGCCAGAACCGGCCGCCCGTGCCGAGCCGGACCTTCCGGCCGGCCCGACGGGGGGCACGCCGACAGCTACGTCGGCGGCGGGTCCGGTGCCTGAAAAAAGTGTATGTGATGCACTTCATATAGCGTTGCTATAGGTGCTAGGGTAGCGGTTATGAGTTTCGATGGCCAGCTTCCGCCCAAGACGCGGTTGCTGCGTGCAGCCGCCGAGCTGTTGGCCAATTCCGCCGGCGGTACGGTCTCCACCCGCCAGATCACACAGCTGGCAGGCGTCACGGCACCCACTCTCTATCACCACTTCGGCGACAAAGAAGGGCTGTTCGACGCCGTCGTCGCGGCGGGTTTTGAAGAGTATGTCGCGGGCGAACGCGACTTCGCGCCGTCCGGACAACCGCTGGAGGATATCCGGCGGATGTGGGACAACCATGTGCAGTTCGGGCTCAACCAGCCGGAACTGTATTTGGTGATGTTTGGCAATATCCGCCCGGAGAGCCGCCCGGCTGTCGTCGCTGACGCTGAGGCCCTGATGGAGGAAATGCTGAACAAGGCCGCAGTGGCCGGGCAGCTCAATGTCCCTCCGCGGGAAGCGGCCAGGAGCATCCTGGCCGCCAACGTTGGCGTGACGCTCATGCTGATCACGGAAAAAGCGCCCGAACGCAATCTCGAGCTGTCATCCATGACCCGCGACGCGATGATTTTCGCGGTGTCCTCGGACCAGGCCAAAAAGAACGGTCCGGAAGAGTCCGGGAAATCGTCGGTGGTTGTCGCGGCGATCGCCCTGAACGCGGCTCTGCAGGCGTCGCACTCCGATCAGCTCTCCAGCTCAGAACTCAAGCTCTTTCTCGAATGGCTCCACCGGATCTCCACCAGCTCCACCAGTTAGCTTCGCGACATCATCGGACCATCCTGCGGTGCAGCAGGACTAACGGTTAGGAAATCACATGGCAACAGAGACAGTTGCGAAACCCCGCACCAGCGCGCGGGTCGGCGTCCAGAAATTTGGGACGTTCCTGTCCGGAATGATCATGCCCAACATTGGCGCCTTCATCGCCTGGGGCATCATCACGGCGCTGTTCATTGAGAAGGGCTGGATTCCGATCCCTCAAATTGGCGGCTTCGGGACAAATGCGGAGGGAGTGGCAAACACGGGTCTTGTCGGGCCCATGATCACCTATCTGCTACCTCTTCTGATTGCCTACACCGGCGGCCGGATGGTGTATGACGTCCGGGGCGGCGTCGTCGGAGCCATCGGCACCATGGGCGTAATTGTCGGTGCCGGCATTCCGATGTTCATCGGCGCCATGATCATGGGCCCGCTGGGTGGCTGGACCATGAAAAAGATCGACTCGATCTGGGACGGCAAGATCCGGCCCGGCTTTGAGATGCTGGTCAACAACTTCTCCGCCGGCATCTGGGGCGCGCTCCTGGCGCTGCTTGGATTCTACGGAATTTCCCCCCTGGTCTCGGCCTTCAGCACGGGTGCTGGCAATGTGGTCCAGTTCCTGGTCAACAACGGATTGCTGCCCCTGACCAGCATCTTCATCGAGCCGGCCAAGGTCCTGTTTCTCAACAACGCCATCAACCATGGAGTGTTGACGCCGCTGGGCATCCAGCAGTCACTGGAAGAGGGCAAGTCCATCCTCTTCCTGCTTGAGGCCAATCCCGGGCCGGGCCTCGGGATTCTGCTTGCCTACATGTTCTTCGGTAAGGGCATTGCCAAGGCCTCGGCACCCGGCGCTGCTCTCATCCACTTCTTCGGCGGCATCCACGAAATCTACTTCCCGTACGTGCTGATGAAGCCCATCCTCATCCTCGCTGCAATCGGAGGCGGCATGACCGGCGTTGCGACACTGGCTATCACCAACTCCGGCCTGGTGGCCCCGGCAGCCCCGGGATCCATCATCGCGGTGCTCGCCCAGACCGCGCGTGACAGCTACTTCGGAGTTATTCTCTCCGTACTCCTCGCCACTGCCGTCTCCTTCCTGATAGCTTCGGTCATCCTCAAGGCCAGCAAGACCCCCGTAGGGGAATCTGAAGAGGACAGCTTCAGTGCTGCGACGTCGCAGATGGAGTCGATGAAGGGCAAGAAGAGCTCGGTGGCCTCCATGCTCGTGGGCTCCGGAGCTGCCACCTCAGGCGGCGTCGCGGTTCTCGCCGGCCCGGTCAGCAACATCGTCTTCGCCTGCGACGCCGGTATGGGCTCAAGCGCCATGGGCGCCTCGGTACTGCGGAACAAGATTAAAGCCGCCGGCTTCCCGGAGGTCAAGGTCACCAACTCCGCGATCGCGAACCTCAGCGACACCTACGACGTCGTTATCACGCATCAGGATCTGACCGAGCGGGCCAAGCCCGCTACGGCCAGTGCCGTGCATGTTTCGGTGGACAACTTCATGAATTCGCCGCGGTATGACGAGATCGTGGAGCTGGTTCGAAGCTCCAACACGCCGGACGATGCGGCCGGCCTGGCTGGTTCGCCGGCAGCCGGCGCCGCCACCGCCGTCGCCGAGCGGGAACCGGAAGCCGCAGCCGGCCCGTCTGGCATCCTGGCCGCGGAAAGTGTCGTCCTCCGCGGCACAGCAACCACCCGGGACGCCGCCATCGACGAGGCCGGCCGGCTCCTGCTGGACCGCGGCGCCGTCGACGCCGGCTACCTGGACGCCATGCATGAACGTGAAGAGTCGGTTTCCACCTACATGGGCAGCTTCCTCGCCATCCCGCACGGGACCAACGCCGCCAAGGACCACATCCTCAAATCCGCAGTCTCCGTGGTCCGCTACCCCGACGGCATCGACTGGAACGGCAAGGAAGTGAAGTACGTGGTCGGCGTGGCCGGCATCAACAACGAACACCTCCACATCCTGTCCTCCATCGCCAAGGTCTTCACCAACAAGGCGCAGGTGGCCCAGCTTGAAGCTGCCACCACCGTCGAGGAAGTCCTGGACCTGTTCGGAAAGGTCAACTCCTAGTGAAAGCCGTTCATTTCGGAGCAGGAAACATCGGGCGCGGATTCGTCGGGCTGCTGCTCCACGAGGCCGGGTATGAGGTGGTCTTCGCGGATGTCGCGGAGGACCTGATCACCCAGCTCGCTGCGGCAGACAGCTACCGGGTCCACGAAGTGGGGGAGCACCCCAACGTCCGGACCGTGGGGAACTTCCGGGCGCTGAACTCCAGCAACCAGGAAGCGGACGTCATCGCGGAGATCGCGACGGCGGACGTCGTCACCACCGCGGTGGGGCCGCACATCCTCAAGTTTGTGGCGCCCGTGATTGCCAAGGGTATCGCCGCCCGGGCCGAAGGGCTCCTGCCGCTGCAGGTCATGGCGTGCGAGAACGCCATCAACGCCACAGACATCCTGAAGTCCGAGGTATCGGCCCAGTGGGATCCCGCCGCAGGCACTCTGGATGACAAGGCGGTCTTTGCGAACACGGCGGTGGACCGGATCGTGCCGAACCAGGAGGCCGGCCAGGGCCTGGACGTCACGGTGGAGACATTTTACGAATGGGTCATCGACAGGACTTCATTTGCGGGCAGGCCGCCGGTGATCCCGGGTGCGACCTTCGTCGATGAGCTGGAGCCGTACATCGAGCGGAAACTGTTCACCGTGAACACCGGGCACGCCGCCGCAGCGTACTTTGGTTTCGGGGCCGGCCTGGCGAAAATCTCCGAGGCCATGGCCGATCAAGACGTCGCCGCAGATGTGCGCGCCGTCCTGGACGAAACGAAGGAACTGCTGGTCGCCAAGCATGGTTTCACACGGGAGGAACAGGAGGCCTATGTTCAAAAAATTCTGGGCCGCTTCTCGAATCCGCATCTGCCAGACACGGTGAACCGGGTGGGCCGGGCGCCACTGCGCAAGCTCAGCCGGCACGAACGCTTCATCGGTCCGGCTGCGGAACTTGCCGAACGCGGAATTGTCCCGGAGGCCCTGCTTGGCGCGATCGCAGCAGCCCTGCGATTCAACGACCCGGCCGACGCCGAAGCCGTTGAGCTGGGGCAGATCCTGGCGGCCTCCGGCGCGGAAGAGGCCACCGCCAAGATCACGGGGCTGGCACCGGAGCACCCGCTGTTCCCCGCGGTCGCCGCCCTCGTCGACGAAGCCAAAACGGCCGCCTGAACCGCGATACCGCCGACGCCGAAGCCACCATGGCTCCGGCGTCGGCGTGTTTAAGGCCGCTCCCACCCCGGTTGCCCTATCACTTGTGGCGCCCAAGCCCGGGGTTTAGCAACCCGGAGTGACAGGGCAACGGCTCCTGCAGCTTGACCGTTAGGCTGCCTAACAGTTAGGCTACCTAAGTATGAACGTTCATCATCAGGCCGGCCCGGATCTTCTCGCCCTCGCGCAGGACTTCCGCGAGGCTCTTCGCCACAGCATCTACCTTGTCCGCCGCCTTGACGCCGACGGAGAACTTAGTGCCGCCCAGCTCAGCACCCTCAAAATGCTGATGGATGCCACCGCATCCCCCGGAAATGGCAACGGTGCCCGGGTGGGCGAGATCGCCCGAAACCTGGGCGTCAGAGTCCCGAGTGCCACGGAGCAGATCATCAAGCTCGAGCGTGCCGGCCTCGCCCGCCGCGAACCCGACCCTGATGATTCGCGGGCCGTTCGGGTGACCCTGACCGGTTCGGGCCGGGCAGCCGTCGAATCCGCCAATGAGAGCCGCAACGCTGTGATGGCCGGCATCCTCTCGTCCCTTTCGGCCGCTGACCGTGCTGCCCTGGCGGCCGCCCTTCCGGTCATCGGCAAGATCAACGCGACGCTTCAGGCCTGATACCGAGCCCACCTTCGATCACTTTCCGAAGTCCCATCATTGAAAAATCCTCTCATTTAGGAGCGCCACCATGCACGGCCAGTCCGCTGGAACCCTTCCGGCAGCCGAGGAGACCCTTGAGGCTGAGAAGGCCTCACTACTCAAACAGCCCAAGGCAGTGTGGGCAACGGCTCTCGCGGCCGTGTTCGCATTCATGGGCATCGGCCTGGTGGATCCCATCCTCCCGGCGATCGCCAAGAACCTGGATGCCTCGCAGAGTGAGGTGTCACTGCTCTTTACAAGCTACTTTCTGGTGACCGCCATAGCCATGCTGATCACCGGCTACGTCTCCTCCCGGATTGGCGGGAAGCGGACGCTGCTGATCGGGCTGGCAATAATTGTCGTCTTCGCCTCGCTCTCCGGCACTTCGGGCACCGTGGCCGAGCTCATTGGTTTCCGGGCCGGCTGGGGACTGGGCAACGCCTTGTTCGTCGCCACCGCGCTGGCCGTGATTGTCGGCGTCGCCAGCGGCGGAGCCGGGACGGCGATCATCCTCTATGAGGCCGCGCTCGGCCTGGGTATTTCCCTCGGCCCGCTCCTCGGTGCCCTGCTCGGGGGCTGGCAGTGGCGTGCCCCCTTCTTCGGTACCGCCGTACTGATGGCTTCAGCGTTCATCGCGCTGATCGCCCTGCTGCCCAAGACTCCGCTGCCTGAGCGGAAGGTACGGCTCCGGGATCCGCTCCTCGCCTTGGGGCATAAGGGTCTCAGGACCACGGCCGCCAGCGGCCTCTTCTACAACTACGGCTTTTTCACCGTCCTTGCCTTTACTCCCTTCATCCTCGGCATGGACGCATACGGGATCGGCGGGGTGTTCTTTGGCTGGGGCGTCGCCGTCGCCGTGTTCTCCGTGTTCGCCGCCCCGGTGCTGCAGAACCGCTTCGGGACCGTCCGCGTCCTCACCGGAACCCTGGTCCTGCTGATGCTGGACCTCGTGGGGCTGGGACTCTCCGCCGGGCACTCGGTGCCCGCCGTCGTCGTACTGGTGATCGTTTCCGGTGCGCTTCTGGGCGTCAACAACACCGTCTACACGGAGCTGGCCATGGGGGTTTCTGATTCACCGCGGCCGGTCGCCTCGGCCGGATACAACTTTGTGCGCTGGATGGGCGGGGCGCTGGCGCCCTTTGCCGCGGCACAGCTGGCTGAGCATTTCGGCCCGCAGGTGCCCTTCTTTGCCGGGGCACTGGCGATGGTGGCAGCGATTGCTGTGATCCTGGGCGGACGCCGCTACCTGACCGCGCACGAGCCGCACGTGGTCTGACCCGCCAGGGCGCAGGCCGCTCAGGTGACAGATAACGCCCATGTTCCAGTGGAACACGGGCGTTATCTGTCACCTGGAAAGGCGGAAGGCGGGCCGCGCGTCGGGCGCGGTCCGGGTCAGGCCTTGGCGGACGTCTTGGCGGACCCCTTCGGAACGAAGAGCGTCTCAGCGTGCTCCAGGGCCATGCCGTTGGTCTCGGGCACCTTGAACTTTACAAAGAAGAACGACGCCGCCGCGAACAACGCGTACATGGCGTAGGTCAGGGGCAGCGAGGCCGCCGCCATCACCGGGAAGCTAAGGGTGATGGCGAAGTTGGCAATCCACTGGGCGGCGGCGGCAAGGCCCAGGGCGCGTGCGCGGATCCGGGACGGGAAGATTTCGCCGAGCAGCACCCACACCAGGGGGCCCCAGGACGCTCCGAAGCTGATCACAAAGACGTTGGCGGCCACCAGGGCAACCGGGCCCCATGCGCCGGGCAACGAAATCGCGTCGCCGGTCCCCGTGGCTGACGCGAAGGCGAGTGCCATGGTGCCCAATGAGGCGGCCATGCCGATGGAGCCGGCCAGCATGATGGGCCGCCTGCCGATCCGGTCCACAAGGGCGATCGCCACGAGGGTCACGAGGATATTCGTGATCGCAGTGGCCACGGAGATGGTCAGGGAGTCCTTTTCCTGGAAGCCGACGGCCTTCCAGAGCGTCGTGGAGTAGTAGAAGATCACGTTGATGCCGACGAATTGCTGCAGCACGGACAGGATGATGCCGATCCAGACAACCGGCTGCAGGCCGAAGGCCTTGCCGCGCAGGGAACCCTTCTGGCCGGCGAGCTTGTCCTCATCGATGGCCTTCTTGATTTCCCGCAGGTGGCGGTCCATGTCGTCGTTCGGGGCGATGGACTTGAAGATCTTGAGGGCTTCCTCGTCCTTGCCCTGGACCACCAGGAATCGTGGCGACTCGGGCAGGGTGTAGGCAATCCAGCCGTAGACGACGGCGGGCACAGCGCCCGCGAGGAACATCCAGCGCCAGGCCTCGATGCTGAACCAGAGTTCCTGGTCTGCCCCGCCGGCGAAGTTCGCGAACAAGGCATCTGAGAGCAGGGCGGCGAAGATGCCGGTGGTGATGGCGAGCTGCTGGAGCGAGGCGAGCCGGCCGCGAACGTGGCGCGGAGAGATCTCGGAGATGTAGGCCGGTGCGATCACGGAGGCCAGGCCGATTCCCAGGCCGCCAACCAGACGCCAGAGGATGAGGTCCCATACGCCGAAGGCAAAGCCGGTCCCGATGGCGCTGACCAGAAAGAGCAGCGCGCCGAGCTTCATGGCGGGGATGCGGCCGTAGCGGTCGGCGATTTTCCCGGCAAGGTAGGCGCCGGCCGCGCAACCCAGCAGGGCCACTGCCACGGCGAAACCGGTCACTGCCTCGCTCAGCGCGAACTCGTCCTTGATGGCGTCCACGGCGCCGTTGACGACGGAGGAGTCAAAGCCGAAGAGGAAGCCGCCTACGGCGCCTGCCACGGCCAGCCAAATGACCCGCTTGGGGATCTTGGCGGCGGTCTGGTCTTGGGTGGTTGTCATCGGGCTCCCTCGGCATTCGCGTTCCGCGGCCTGCGCGCCGCAGCCCCCAGTCTTACATCGGAGCCGGAGCGTCGCACGTCACAAGCCGGAAAATGAGAGAAAACATACACTCCCCAGCAGCCGCTGGAACGGCCTAGTGGGCAGCGGCAGCTTCCACGCGGGCCGCGGCCAACGGGTCCGTCAGCTTCTTGTTCGGAAGCGCGAAGCTGATCAGAAAGGCGATGCCGGTCAGGACAGCGGCAGTGAGCATCACGGCGTCGATCGATTGGGCGAAGCCCTCAATGATGGGGCGTGTAAGGACGGGGTTCGCCTGGTGCACCCAGCTCGTATCATTGAGCGAGTCGCTGCTCGCACCGTTCTTGAAGAACGCATAGAGCGGAGCGTTCGCGGGGTCGGCAGCGACGGCGGGGTCCTTGAGAACCTTGAGGTAATCCGCGTTCTGCGCGGCGTCCTTCATTCCCGCGGCCACCTTGTCCGCCGCCATGCTGAACAGCATGGAGATGAACACGGCCGTGCCCACCGCGCCGCCCATGGAGCGGAAGAACGCGGCGGAGGAGGTCCCCACACCCATATCTTTCGCCGGCACGGAAACCTGCATGGCCAGAGTGAGCGGCTGCATGCAGAAGCCCAGGCCCAGGCCGAAGAACACCGCGATGGCGCCCGGAACCCAGAGCGGGGTGTCCACGCCGAGCGAGAGGCCCATGACGGTGGCGGCTCCCGTGAGGATGGCGGTTCCCAGGATGGGGAAGATCCGGTAGGTCCCCGACGCCGAAATGGTCCGGCCTGCGGTGATGGAGCCGGTGAGAATGCCGAGAGTGAAGGTGATCATCATCAGGCCGGCTTCAGTGGGTGTCAGCCCCTTGACCAGCTGCAGGTACATCGGAAGCATCGCAATCGCTCCGAACATCCCGACGCCGATGATGAAGTTCAGCAGCGAAGAAAGTCCGAACGTCATGTTCCGGAAGAGCCGCAGGGGGATCAGCGCGTAATCGCCGGCGCGTTTTTCCGCCAGCAGGAACGCCACGATGCCCGCCACACCGAGTCCGATGCAGAGTAGCGAACTGGCGGAGGTCCAGCCCCAGCTGCGGCCCTGTTCCGCCACGAGCAGCAGCGGCACGATGGCCAGGGTGATGGCGGCCGCGCCCCAGTAGTCGATCTTTTGTTTTACGTGTTTGGCCGGCAGGTGAAGGTAAAGGAACACCACGGCGAGGGCGGCGAGCCCGATCGGGATGTTGATGAAGAATACCCAGCGCCAGCCATCGATGCCGAGGATGGACTGCGCGCCGGCGAATGCGCCGCCGATCACGGGCCCCAGCACCGAGGAGATACCGAACACCGACATGAAGTAGCCCTGGTATTTGGCGCGGTCCTTCAAGGCCACGATGTCGCCGATGATGGTCAAGGCGAGGGCCAGCAGCCCGCCGGCGCCGAGCCCTTGGATGCCGCGGGCAATCGCCAGCTCGGTCATTGAGTGGACCGAACCGGCGTAGACGGAGCCTGCCAGGAAGATCAGAATGGCCGCGAGGTACAGCGGGCGCCTGCCGAAAATATCGCTGAGCTTGCCGTAGAGCGGCGTACTCACTGTGGAGGTGATGAGGTATGCGGTGGTTGCCCAGGCCTGCAGGGAGAGCCCGTCAAGATCGTTGGCGATGGTGTAGATGGAGGTGGACACGATGGTCTGGTCCAGCGACGACAGGAACATGCCGAGCATGAGGCCCACCATGACTGTGATGGTCTGACGATGCGTCAGTACCTCACCGGCGGCGCGCACGGAGGGGGTCTTGGACATGACTGCTCCCGGGGGAAGGGTTGGGATCAAGCAGGAAGGTTGCTTGCAGTAACTATGTTAGTTGCTGCTTTGTTCCCGCTCCACACTTTTCATGCCACCCGCGTCAGCGCTCCAGCAGGATCCCATCCGGATCGCACCAGATCATCGCGCCGGGGCGGACGGCGACGCCGTCGATCTGCAGCTCCACGTCAGTCTCGCCGGCGCCAGTCTTGGCGCTTTTGCGCGGGTTGCTGCCCAGCGCCTTGACCCCGAGGGACAGCTCGGCAATTGCGAGCCGGTCGCGCACGGCGCCATTAATCACGACGCCGGCCCAGCCGTTCGCCACCGCACTCGCCGCAATCAGATCCCCCATCAGCGCCGTGCGGAGAGAACCGCCGCCGTCCACCACCAGCACGGCGCCGTCACCGGGGGTGGCGAGTGTGGATTTGACCAGGGCGTTGTCCTCGAAGCAGCGGATGGTCCGGACGGGGCCGCTGAAATGGGTTCGGCCGCCAAGTGACTGGAATTGCAGGGTCACGGAGTCGAGTTCCTCACCGCGCTCGTCGTAGAGATCGGCGGTGTTTACGGCAGATGCGTCCATGGGTTCTCCTGGGATTTGTTTGAACGGTGTCACTTGCGCCTCACGAAATCTGCGGTTTCCGGTCATTGAACTACCGCTTGCTGCACGGCGTCCAGCTCTTACCGCCTGGTGCGTAGCAGCGAGGACCGTTATACCCCGGATAGGGGTTCGGAGCGGGTGCCGGAGCTGCAGGGGCTACGTTCGCCGGTGGAACGCGGGCCGGCGGAACGTACGGCGCGGGGGGCGGAACGTTTCGAAGCCGCTCAGCTTCTGCAGCAGCCGCAGCATCAGCGACTTGGCGGGCGGACTCGGCTGCCGCGGCATCAGCGACTTGGCGGGCGGACTCGGCCGCCGCAGCATCCGCGATGTGCTTCTTCTTCGCGCTGATGGCGGCCTGCCGCGCCTTCCCCGCGCTGGCGGCTGCGTCCAGCCGGGTCACCATTACTGTCCGTCGGTCCGTCGTGTAAGCAGTCCAGAGGACGTGGTCTTTGACGCTGGCTGCGGCCTTGAGTGCGGCAAGTAAGGCCAACGCGGCAACGAGCGCGGTGTGACTCTTGTCAAGATCGACATTGACGTCAGCCAGCGGTGCAGCGACCAGGGTTTCAACCGCCCCAACGGCTAGTTCTACCTGCTGGGCGGGAAGGCAGGGAACGTCGGCTGAGGTGAGTCCGATTCCGTTCGTGCGCGCTTCCTCGAAAGCCGCGACAACGGGGGGATGGAATTTCCTGTTGGGCTCGAACAGGACAGGGACGCCAAGGCCCAATCGGGCGATCTCAGCGTTGACCAGTTTTCCATGTGAATCGAAAACACCTGCCAACATCCTTCCGAATTTATCCAGCGGCTCTTTGTCTAATTCCAGTTCCACCTTGGAACCGGCGGGCAATAACTGCTCAAGTGCTTTCGTGGCCTCCGGGCCCATGCACTCAACCGGGGCGTTTGGGTCTTTTGTTTCTGGCGTGTCCACGTTGAGCAGGCGGACCGTCTTCTGTTCGTTGTTGACGGAGGCCTCAAAGGTATCTCCGTCAATTACCCGGACTACTGTGGCCTGGGTGCGGGAGCTGGTCTCCGCGGCAGCATCCCGCTTGAGGCTGGCCGTTCCCGCGTTGCAACCAGCGAGCGTGAGGGCAGCGGCAACGACCAGTCCCAAAGTCCTGGCACGGGCGGCGGTGCCCTGTTCTTCTGATAACAAGATGTATTCCCCCAGGAATGAGTGATGTGCGTTGACGCCAGAGTGGAGATTCGCGGATGACTATGACAATACTTCGCCCCGTGGTTAAAGGGCTGCCCACACGGGGCGGATTGTGGTCCTCACGATAGTCTGGCTGAACACCGATCTTCGGCGTGCATCGTCAGTTTCCGGGGGGAAGCGAAATACATGAGCCTGTCCGATTCACCCGGCGCCGTTCCGGAGCCAGCCCGTGGGCCCGCCGCAGGAGCATCGAGCACCGACCGTGCCTCCGTGGCGCTGGCCGAGCCGGAACGCCGCGTCCGGCCCGTCTGGACCACGGGCGTGGTGCTCGTAAACGTCGGCATCAACGCCGCCTTTTTCGGTCCGATCCAGGTGCTCCTCGGCCAGCAGGCCGCATCCTTCAGCGAAGGGGACAAGGAGGCCATCCTGGCTCTTGTCACCGGTGCGGGTGCCGCAGTGTCCCTCGTGGCCAACCCCCTTTTCGGTGCGTTCAGCGACCGGACCACCTCGCGGATGGGCCGGCGCGTGCCGTGGGTGCTCTTCGGCGCCATCCTCGGAGCCGCGGCCCTCATCGCTCTGGCGGGGGCGCCGAGCGTCGCCGTCATGACCCTGCTCTGGTGCTTTGTGCAGGCCGGGTGCAACGGCGCCTACGCGGCCATCACCGCCGCGATCCCGGACCGGGTGCCCGTGCCGCAGCGCGGCACGGTGGGGGGCCTGGCCGCGATGGGACAGACGGTCGGCATCCTCATCGGCGCAGTCATTGCGGCGGCGGTCACCGGGAACTTCGCCGTCGGCTACCTGGTCTGCGCCGTGGCGCTGCTCGCCGGCGTCGTACTCTACTACTTCACGAACGACGACGTCCGGCTTCCCGCGGAGGCCCGGCCGCCGTTCAGCCTGACCGGCTTCGCCAAGGGGTTCTGGATCTCCCCGGCGCTGTACCCGGACTTCGCCTGGGCCTGGCTGACACGGCTCCTCGTGAACATCGGGAACCATATGGTGACCCTCTACCTGCTGTTCTTCCTGAAGGATGCTGTCCATCTGGAAGAGACGCAGGGCATTGCGCCGGAGTTCGGCGTACTCGTCCTGACGGGACTTTACGCGGTGATGGTGATTATCAGCAGCGTGATCGGCGGGCGGCTGAGTGACCGGATGGGAAAGCGGAAGCCGCTTGTCATCATGTCTTCGGGCATCATCGCGGTGGCCTCGCTGATCCTGGCGTTTGCGCCAAACTGGACCGGCGCCCTGCTGGGTGCCTCGGTGCTCGGAGTTGGCTTCGGTTGTTACCTTGCAGTGGATTTCGCCCTGATCACCCAGGTGCTCCCGGCAGCCCTGAGCCGCGGCCGGGACCTGGGCGTCCTCAACATCGCCAATTCCCTGCCCCAGGTGCTCGCGCCCCTTATCGCCTTCCCGTTCGTGACCCTGTGGGGAGGCTATGTCTCGTTGTACGTGGCGGCTGCGGCGATCGGGCTGCTGGGCGCCGTCTTTGTCGTAAAAATCAAGGGCGTCGACTAGGTCCGTGGCCGCTTATGGCACTGCCGGCTCTGGCACTGCCGGGAACGGCCCGAAACTGGGCCTTTTCCGGAAACGCCCGGCTGCCCCGCGGCGTAACTGGCCTAGACCAGTCCGGCTTTCTACCGCCCGGTAGCGGCATTTTGGGGTGACCTATCTCACAAACGCTGTGGATAAAGGTTTCACCAAGGGTCGGAACGGGCCGCGGCCGCCCTTCCGCCGGGGGCGCGGTGTTTACGATTGCAGCACCGGAGCGGCGCCGCCGCCTGCAGCACCCGAAGCGTCAAACCCCGGCCCACCAACCCCGGGCCGCTACCGCCGTTTCCCAGACCATCTTTAGGCGTTCCCGTGCTCGAGCTTCATGAGCCGTGTGCCCACAGTGAGCCCCAAGGAGACAACGAAGTGTCCATTGAGACCATCCCCACCGACACCACATCCCCCGCAGAGCCGGTACAAGTGCTCAGCGACGAAGAAATTTTTGCCGCCCATCACGGCGGCAAGCTGGCAATTTCGAGCACCGTGCCACTGGCCAGCAAACGTGACCTCTCCATCGCCTACACGCCCGGCGTCGCCCAGGTCAGCCGAGCTATCGCCGCGATCCCGGAACTCGCCAAAACCCTCACCTGGGCCCAGCGCCTCGTAGTCGTCGTCAGTGACGGAACAGCCGTCCTGGGCCTGGGCGACATCGGGGCCAGCGCCTCACTGCCTGTCATGGAGGGCAAGTCTGCCCTGTTCAAAGCCTTCGGTGGACTCGACTCCATCCCCCTGGTGCTGAACACCACCAACGTCGACGAAATTGTGGAGACCCTCGTCCGCCTGCGTCCGAGTTTTGGTGCCGTCAACCTCGAAGACGTCTCAGCGCCGCGCTGCTTCGAACTGGAGGAGAAGCTCATCGAAGCCCTCGATTGCCCCGTGATGCACGATGACCAGCACGGCACCGCGGTCGTGGTCCTCGCCGCCCTCACCGGTGCCGCCAAGGTGACCGGACGCGGACTCGAGGAACTGCGGGTTGTCGTCTCGGGCGCAGGCGCTGCCGGAATCGCCGTCGCCCAGATGCTGCTGACCGCCGGGATCACTGACGTCGTGCTGCTGGATTCCCGCGGCGTCCTCAACACCGGGCGGGCCGACATCGCCGCCGACCCCGCCGGCAGGAAAGCCCAACTGGCCCGGGGCGGCAACCTGCGCGACGTGTCCGGCGGCCCCGCCGAGGCACTCCTGGGGGCCGACGTCTTCATCGGCGTCTCGTCCTCCCAGCTGGCCGAGGAACACCTCAAGCTCATGAGCGAGGACGCCATCGTGTTCGCTCTGTCCAACCCGGACCCCGAAGTCCTGCCGGAGGTGGCCCGCAAGTACGCAGCCGTCGTCGCTACGGGACGCAGCGACTTTCCGAACCAGATCAACAACGTCCTCGCCTTTCCCGGCATCTTCCGCGGAGCCCTCGACGCCGGCGCCCGCCGGATCACGCCGGCCATGAAGCTGGCGGCGGCCCGTGCCATTGCCGGACTTGCCGATGCGGAATTATCCGCCGACTACATCGTCCCCAGCCCGCTGGACCCACGGGTGGCGCCAGCGGTATCCGCCGCGGTCGCCGCGGCGGTTGAACCGCGGTAGCCGCAGCTGAACAGACCGTGACGGCGGCGCATTCCTGCGGTGTGCCGCCGTCACGGTCCGGGCGGGCGGCCACGGCCGGAACCCTAGACTGTTGGGATGAACCCTGAGACTGTTGTGACGATCCTGTGCGGCCTGGCCATCCTGGTGGGCGTGGCCGGCACGATCATCCCCGTGCTTCCCGGCAGCTTCCTGATTGGGCTGAGCCTGCTTGCCTGGGCCATCTGGGGCGGTGCCGGAACCACGGGCTGGGTGGTGTTCGGCGTCGGAATGATCTTCGTTCTGGCCGGCATGGCCGCCAGCGCGGTCCTGACCGGCCGCAAGCTCAAACAGCACAGCATTCCCGGCCGCTCCGTTGTGACCGGGCTGGTCCTCGGGGTGGTGGGGATGTTCATCATCCCTGTTGTGGGACTGTTCGTCGGCTTCGCTGCCGGCCTGCTGCTGAGCGAGCTGCACCGCACGCGCACGCTTGGCACCGCCGTTGCATCCAGCTGGGAAGCCCTGAAAGCCACGGGACTGGGAATGATCGTGGAATTCGGGCTCGCGTGCCTCGCGGGCAGCACCTGGGTGATCGGCGTGTGGATCTCGGCAGCGGCCTAGTCTCCCCGCGCCCACCCCGCGCCGACTAGCATGGAACCATGAGCGCCGGAGCAGGGGAATCCGCACCCCGACCAGCCGTGTACCGCGACCACCGCGACCTCACGCCGTTCCGGTCAGCGGTGATTTGGACACCCGTCCGCGGAATCGCCGATGGCGTGAGCGGAAAAGTGGCCGGGGTCCTCGCGGGGCGGATCCGCAGCTCCCTGCCCGTGGAGGGCGGCGCTCCCCGCCTCGGCAAAGTCGGCGGCAGAACACCCGGCAAAGCAGCGAAGAATGTCCACCCCGCCATCTTCGGCAGCTCCGATCCCGACCGGCTGATCGCGCTGGCACACGCCTACCCCGGATGGGCCGGGCTGTGCTATCTCATGGCCGGGTTACAGAGCTACGGCCAGGGCGGCCACCTGCGGGCCGCTGAACTCCTTCAGCGCGGCCTGCTCATCAGGAACGACGACGACGCGAACCGTTACGCCTCCACCTACCTGGCCCGTGTCCTTACCCGGGTTGCCGTGGGCGAACGGGTGGAGGTTCCGGTCCTGTTCAGCGAAGAAGCAGTATTTCTGGCTTTGTCACACTCCCTTCGTGAAACCGGACAGAGCAGGGCTGCCCTCGCGGCGCTGGCCGGGTTGCCGCCGTCGCTGCCCATGGCTCTGGCCCGCTGCTCGCTGTCCGCGTCCCTGCGACAGGACATGGACGTGGTGGCGGACACGGAAGGACTCCTCAACGGGGATGACCTCTCGGCAGCGCTGCTGCTGGTGCGTGCGCGTTCATTGCGAAAGCTTGGCGCCAACCGGGAAGCCAGGGCGGCCCTGCAGGAAGTCCTGCGCCGGCGCGGGACCGACTTCACGCTCCGCAGTGATGCCCTGACGGACCGGGCGCTCCTCCTGCTGGACAACGGCCGGAAGGTGCTGATCGGGCTTGAATGGCAGCACCGGCAGCCCACCGAACTGGAGACGGTCCGCACGCTCCGCAAGGATGCCGAGCTGCACGAACTGTGGGACCGCGAATACGGTCTTTCCGACGACGACTGAACCGCATTGCCCTGTGTCCGGTCCGGAATGGTTGCTCTTGCGGGCGCGCCGAAGCAGGGGTAGAACCGAGGAATGACAGATGCGGCGACGCGCTGGGTGCAGCACTACATCGCAGCCTGGACGTCCAACGATCCGGAGGATATCCGGGCGCTTTTCACGGAGGACGCCGTTTACGCGACCCGCCCGGATGATCCCGAGCCATGGGACGGACGCGAGCAGATCGTAAAGCGCTGGATTGCCGCACAGGACGAGGCGGGGGACTGGGCTTTCGAGTGGAGGCTCCTCGGCGTCGACGGCGGCAGGGCTTTTGTGCAAGGCCGGACGGACTACCGCGAGGACAGCCGCAGTTATGACAATCTCTGGGTTATCCAGCTCACGGTCGACGGCCGTGCCACAGCGTTCACCGAGTGGTATATGCCGCGCACATGACGGGATAAGAGGCTCGCCGGCAAGACGCGGCGGGTTCAGGAGCCCAGCAGCCCCGTGGTCCGGTACGGGATGACCTCACGCAGGAACATGCTGGTGGAGGTCCGCACGATTCCCGGGCAGAGCCGGATCTCTTCGGAGACGCGGTACAGATCGTCCGGGCTCATCGCCACCACCCGGATCAGGAGGTCGGTCTCCCCGGCCGGCGCATGGCATTCAAGGACTTCAGGGATGTTCCGGAGTGCTGCGATCGCCTCGTTGAGGTGGCTCTGGTCGAGTTCGGCACTGACCGAGGCCGCCACGCCCCGGCCCAGCGCCGAAGGCAGCACACGGCTGCTGTTGGGTCGGAGAGCGCCCGACGCCGTCATCCGCTCAAGGCGTGACTGCACGGTGCCGCGGGCCAGGCCCAGCTTTTGCGCCAGCACCATGATCGGCAGCCGGGGATCCTCGTCGAGGGCGAGGAGGATCCGACGGTCCGTGGCGTCCAAGTTCTGCAAAATGACCACTTCCTGTTCGTGGACGACCGGATGATTGATCAATCTGACCATGTCGTTGGAAGGTCATTGCACCAACTGTAGGACTTCTGTTGAAATAGTGACAACAAAGGGACGAGGCCACCGCCGGATCCTGAAGGCTACAAGGCACCGGCACACCACCCGTTACCCTGGACAAGGCTTCCCGCAAGGATCCCGCCGGCCGATTGACTCTTGTTCACACCATCGTCACTCTGCACAAATCTCCGCAACGCAGTGCCACGACCCGGAGCAACGCCCGGGCCCGGCACGGCAAGAGCCCCTGAGCCACCGACGTCGGATTCTGGCGAAGTCATCGGTAGCTGAGGGGCTCTTGTGTTGGTGGCGCATAGGCTGGTGGCATGACATCTGCCGGCCGTTTCGCCCCCAGCCCGTCCGGCGAACTGCATGTCGGGAACCTCCGTACGGCCCTTCTCGCCTGGCTCTTTGCCCGCTCCACCGGGCGCCGTTTCCTCTTGCGCGTCGAGGATCTCGACAGGGCACGGTCCGGTGCCGAGGCTGGGCAGCTACGGGACCTGACCGCGATCGGCATCACGTGGGATGGTGGCGTCGTCCGCCAGACCGACCGCGAACCGCTCTATCAGGAGGCCGTCGCCGGACTGAGCGCCGCAGGCCTCACGTATGAGTGCTTTTGTACCCGCCGGGAAATTCAAGAGGCCCCGTCCGCGCCGCATGCCCCCCAGGGCGCGTATCCCGGCACGTGCCGGAACCTCACCTCAGCCGAGCGTGAAGAGAAGCGCGCCCGCCGGCCTGCGGCGATCCGGCTCCGGTCCGCCGTCCCGCGGGCGACTGTCCAGGACGTACTGCGCGGCGGCTACACCGGGGTGGTTGACGACTTTGTGCTCTGCCGCAACGACGGAGTAGCGGCGTACAACCTGGCAGTCGTCGTGGACGATGCCGCCCAGGGCATCGATCAGGTGGTCCGCGGTGATGACCTGCTGCCGTCCACGCCCCGGCAGGCCTACCTCGCATCCCTCCTGAACATGCCTGTCCCGGAATATGCGCATGTCCCGCTCGTAGTGAATACCGACGGCGCCCGGCTGGCCAAGCGCGATGGCGCGGTGACGCTCGCTGACCTTGCCGCGGCTGGGGTACCCGTGCCGGACGTGCGGGACGCGCTGCTGGCATCCCTCGGGCTTCCGGCCGGACCGCCGGGGCGCTCGCTGGCCGTTTTTGATCCCGCCAGGCTGCCGCGGGAGCCGTGGATCTGGCGCGGGATGGCCGGGAGCGGCGCGTAGGCTGGATGCATGGCAGACCAAGAGTTGATGGAACCGCAGAGCCCGCAGCGGGCGTTCACCGTCGAGACAGCGAAGGTGCTCGCCGAGGTGGCCCACAACCGGCAGAAGGATAAGCTCAAGCGCCCGTACCGCGAGCACGTGATCGCCGTCGGTGATGCCCTGGCCGATTTTGACGACGACATTCGGATCGCCGGGTACCTGCACGACATCGCCGAGGACACCCCCATGACCCGGCAGGCACTGCTGGACATGGGTGTCTCCGAGCGGGCGGTAGACATCATTGAGCGGGTCACAAAGCGACTGCACGAAAACCCGGACGACTACCAGGCCGGCATCCGCTACATCGCCGGGGACCACGATGCTGCGCTCGTGAAAATCGCGGACAATGCGCACAATTCCCTGCCCGAGCGTGTCCGGGCGCTCGCGGAGAAGTGGCCGGACAAACCCCCGGTCACCCGTTACGACGAGGCCCGCCCGGTCCTGTACGCTGCCGTGCCGGTGGAGGAGATCCGGATGGTCCTGGCCAGGGTCAACCCCTGGCTGCTGGATGAACTGGACGAGATGCTCGACGACGCGGACGATACCGACTACGAGAACCTCTCTTACGACGACCCCGCGGAACCCGCAACCACCACCCCCTAGCAACTCGGGGTCACCCGCGTCCCATCCGGACGCCCGGCATCGGCCGCAGCCGACTTCCCGGCGTCCTGCAGGGCTACACCCGGCCCAGGGCGTCGATGTCCTCAAGGAACTGCTGGTGGACTTCCTCGCTGACCGTGGTGCGGGTGTCCGCGACCGCATCGAGGTAGTCCTGCGTTGCGGGACCTTTCCGGATGGCTTCGCGGACGGAGGCGTTGCCCCCGGAGGCCAGCCCACCGTCGTCGTAAACAGCCTTTTCCAACGCACGCTGGGACGCGCTTCGGGCCGCGTATTCGATATCAGCCGGGGAGAAGCCCTCGGTGCGGTCCACCAGCAGCTCCACGTCGACATCGTCCACCACCGTGGCGGGGATGAAACGCTGCCACATGGCCTCCCGCGCCTGCCGGTCCGGCAGGCCAATCGGAATGACGTAGTCGAAGCGGCCGTGACGCAGAAACGCGGTGTCCAGCGCGCGGATGAAGTTGGTGGCGCAGACCAGGAGCCGGCCGGGCTGTTCACGGAAGGCAGGGATGATCTTGAGAAGTTCGTTGGTGACGCCTTGCAACGGCGACGGCGGTTCCCCGGACCGCTGTGACGCAATCTCCTCGACCTCATCGATGAAAACCACGGCGTGTTCCAGTTCCGCAATTTCCAGGAACGTCTCGCGCAGCGCACCGGCAAGGCCCTTGGGATCGGCGGCCAGACGCGACGGAAAGACCTCCACGAACGGCCACTCAAGGCGGGAGGCGATCGCTTTTGCGAAGGTGGTCTTGCCCGTACCCGGCGGCCCGAAGAGGACGACGGCGCGCGGCGGCACCACCCCGTATTCATCGGCAAGGTCCGCCTCTGCCAATGGCAGGACCAGCCGGCGTTCCAGCAATTCCTTTTCATTCCGCATCCCGGCGACGTTTTCCCAGAGGTCCCGGGCCAAAATGCGACCGCCGAGCTGGCCGAGAGGCTCAAGTTCCTGGCGCTGCACCGGAATCTTCCGTTCGAAGTAGCGCAGGTTCTTTTTAAGCACGAAGCCGCGGCCCAGGAACGCCTCCACCCGGGTCTCGGATTCGGGCATGAGCGCGGAGAGTTTGTTCAGACCGTGCGGTGCCATCCGGTTCTCGACGGCGGCCAGCAACGAGGTGCCGATTCCGCGCCCGCGGTATTCGGGGAGCGTCGCCAGGAAGACAATCCAGCCCTGGTCGTGGGCCGCCCGTCCAACGGCAGCTCCCACCACCTGGTCGCCCTGCACCGCCACGACGGCATGGTCTTTCTCGCAGGAGGCCAGCACCTCGGAGAGCGCGTAAACCGGCTCCACGTTGGTGGCTTTGAGTGACTCCCAGAGGTGCAGGATGCCGTCCAGATCGGCGGAATGGAAGTCCCTGATTCGCCAGTTGGTCATGAGGTTTCTCCCGGGTGGTTCGTCGCTGAGCCAGTGTGAGTCTGTCTCCTGAGCATATGCGAACTGCCTCCACGGGAGGTTGCCGGGACGTTGCGTTACGGCCGCCCCCTTGGGGCGACGGCTCTCGGAAGTTGTTCGCTCCGGACAAGTATGACAGTATCTGCATATGAATGCAGATACGCGGGTTGAGGTTGACAGTCCCCATGTGGAGCTGGCCGTTGAGGTGTTTGCCATGCTCGCCGATGCCACGCGCGTCCGGTTGATCCTTGTCCTGGGCGACGGCGAGCTGCCGGTCAACGCCCTCGCTGAGCGCGTGGGGAAGCCGGCGCCAGCCGTTTCGCAGCATCTGGCCAAAATGCGGCTGGGCGGCATGGTCGCCACCCGCCAGGAGGGCACCAAAGTCTATTACCGGCTGCAGAATGACCACGCCCGTCAACTGGTGATGGATGCAGTCCACCAGGCGGAGCACGCGCTCGGCACGGCCCCGCGGCATGGCGCATGAACCGCCCGTCGGACGCTGTGGACAAGCACAGCAGCAGCGAGGACAACCACCACAGCCATGGCCACGGCCACTCGCACGACAACGGCACTGACCACGGTCACGGACACAACCATGGACCGCACGGTCATACGCACGCCACGGGTCTTAAAGGCCGGCTTCAGTCGATCTTCGTCCCGCACTCCCACGATGCCGCGGATTCCATCGACGAGGCGCTGGAATCCAGCTCGCAGGGAATCCGCGCAGTCAAGATATCCCTGATCGGGCTGGGGACCACCTCCCTCTTCCAGCTCGTGATCGTGCTCATCAGCGGCTCGGTGGCGCTGCTGGCGGACACCGTGCACAACTTCTCCGACGCTTTGACCGCCGTTCCGCTCTGGATCGCCTTTCTGCTGGGCCGCCGTAAGGCCACCCGGACCTACACCTATGGCTTCGGCCGCGCAGAGGACCTGGCCGGCCTGTTCATCGTCGCCATGATCGCGCTTTCTGCGGTGGTGGCCGCCGTCGAATCCATCCGCCGTTTCTTTGAACCCCAGCCGGTGCACAACCTGGGCTGGGTTCTCGCCGCCGGACTCGTGGGCTTCGCCGGCAACGAACTCGTCGCGATGTACCGGATCCGTGTCGGCCGGCGGATCGGTTCCGCGGCTCTGGTCGCCGACGGTGTCCACGCCCGGACGGACGGCTTCACCTCGCTGGCCGTTGTCGCCGGCGTTATTGGCGTCTGGCTGGGCTTCCCGCTCGCGGATCCGCTCGTGGGCCTGCTGATCTCCGCCGCCATTGTGGTCCTCCTGTGGGGCACCGTGCGCGACGTCGGGCGGCGGCTGATGGACGGCGTCGACCCTGACCTGACCGAGCGGGTCGAGGCTGTCATCGCAGCGCACTCACCCCGCGGCGGAAGTGCCCGGCTGCGATGGTCCGGCCACCGGCTGCACGTCGAAGTCATGCTGCCGGTCGAGCGGTACGGCCACCTGGCGGACCTCGCCTCCGTGACGTCCACCGTGGAACGCGCTCTCCGGGACACCCTGCCGCACCTCGGCTCCGTGGCAGTGGTGCCGGACTTCGCGCCGGCCGGACCCGTCCTGACCCCCTAGAGTCCCAGTGTGGCCAGGGTCTGCTGCAGCGTCTCGGCGGAATGGTGCAGCGAGGCGAGTTCGGCGTCGTCCATGGGGGTGTCCAGAACCGACCGGACACCGCCGCTCCCCACGACACTGGGCAGGGACAGCGCCACCCCGGTGATCCCGTACTGGCCGGCCAGTACGGTGGACACGGGCAGGACGGCGTTCTCAGCGCGCAGCACGGCCTCGACGATGCGCGCGCCGGATAGCCCGATCGCATAGTTCGTGGCGCCCTTCCCGGCAATCACCTTGTAGGCAGCCTGCGTCACTTCACGGGCGGTTCCGGCCAGGTATTCGGACGTGAAGACGCGTTCGCCGTCGACCTCCCAGTTGCGGATCGGGACCGGGCCGATCGTGGCGCCGGACCAGATGGGAAACTCGGTATCGCCATGCTCGCCCACCATGCTGGCGTGGACGCTGGTAACCGAGACGCCGGCCTTGTGCGCCAGGAGCCAGCGCAGCCGGGACGTGTCCAGCACCGTCCCGGACGAGAAGATGCGCGCTGACGGCAAGCCGGAGATCCTCTGGGCCGCGACCGTCAACACGTCGCAGGGATTGGTCACTAGGACGTAGACGGCGTTCGGTGAATGCGCGAGCAGTTCGGGCATGAGCTGTTCGAGGATGCGGACGTTGGTGCCGGCCAGGTCCAGCCGGGTCTGGCCCGGCGCCTGCTTCGCCCCGGCCGTGATGACGACGACGTCGGCCCCCTCCGTCGCGGCGATGTCCCCGCCGCCGGTGACGCTTGCCGCCGCGGCAGCGAACTGGGTGCCGTGGGCGAGGTCCAAGACCTCGGCTTCGGCTTTGGTGGCGTTGACATCAAAGAGCGCGACGCGGCCGGCTGAGCCGCGGATCAGCGCAGCGTAGGCGAGGGAGGTGCCGACGCTTCCCGCGCCGACGATGGCAAGTTTGGACCCGGGATTCTGGGACACGGATGTCACCTTTTCGGTCAGGGGACGCTTAGAGGTGCTGGATGCCTGCCCGCTGCATGGCGTCCCTGTACACCTCGACGTTCTTGCCGAGGAGTTCTTCCTGCTTTGCTGCTGAGACTGCGAATGCGCGTCCGCCGAGGGCAGTGGCCTTGTAAATCTTGACGCCGCGGTTCTTGAGCGAAGAGTGGTAGGTCTTCTCAAAGAGGGTCAGGAACGCGTGGGCGTCGGCGCCGTGGGCGATCACCGCGGAGACCCGCTTATTGATCTTCAGAAACTGGCGGAAGGGCCGCAGGCCGTCCGTTTTCTCCTGGACGTTCAACGCGGACGGAAGCTCGGGATCGCGGACCCAGGGGTAGGCGTTCCACGGCATCACGTAGCGGGGATCGAGTTCGACCGCCTCGTAGATGGACGTGGCGCGGCGGGCGGTCTCATCGTCGTTGAAATGGGAAACGAAACCGGACTCCGTGCCCTTGCCCGGGGCAATGTGGAGGCTGACGATCCGGCACTCGTCCTCGTCGTGGACGGGATCGATGTAGGGGACGACAGACCCCGGCTTCTTTTCCATCAGTTCGTCGCAAAGCTGCGTTACAGCGGCAATGTTCGGTTCCTGCAGCAAGGTCTTCTTTTCGTCCCAGTCAATCGTCACGATCTCTCCCTCAGCGCTCGGCGTCCAGAATCAGGCGTCCTGTTCCACTGTACGCTTTTGAGCGCTGGGGCGTTTCTCGGACCGCGGGAGAGGCCACGGACCTCTGGTCACGACGCGCAGGCAGGCGTAGGCTTAAATCGCCTGCAGGTAGCCATCTGATGTAGCCGGGTCGTTCAGGACATGAAAATGTCCGAGCCATCTCATAGCGAGATCGCGAAGGTACCTGCAGGCCTTTGCATGTCATTGGTGGCGGATAAGCGGGGCCTGCATCCTCGTCCCTAAGCTTTACAGGACCGCAGCGCCCCGACCCAAGGAACCCATGCCGATCAACAGACAGTCGCTCAAGCAGGACGGGTTTACCGGTTTCCGGCCGCTTGGGGACCTGGACATCAACCGGATTCCGCAAAAGCCGGGGATCTTTGCGGTGCTCCAGCCTGAAGGCCTGCGGCCGCAGTTCCTTGCCCGGAGTTCGGCCGGCATCTTCAAAAAGAAGGATCCCACTGCGGCGGCCGAAGCGCTGGTGGCCGAGTGGGTTGACGGCGCAGACGTCCTCTACATCGGCAAAGCCGGCCCCGGCAGCAAAGGCAACCGCGGCCTGCGGCGGCAGATTCAGGAATTTGTCGACTTCGGAAAAGGCAAACCGCCCGGCCACTGGGACGGCCGCCTGATTTGGCAGCTCGCGGCGGCAGGGTCTCTGATCTTGGCATGGAAAGAGCTGCCCGTAGAGCAGCTCAACGAGGCCGAGGCAGGGTGCCACACGGCGTTCGTCGATCAGTACGGCCGCCTGCCGTTCGCCAACCTGGTCCGGGCGCGGGTCAAGGGCAGCTAGCACGGCCGGTTATGCCCCGCCGTGCGTGAACCGGCCCGCCACCAGCGTCGCGGCTACAGGCATCGCGGCGAAGGCAGCATCGGATACCGACAGCGGGTCGCCGTCCAGGACCGCAAGATCTGCCGCAGCCCCGACCGTGATGCTGCCCTGTCCGCGCGTGGAAGCGGCCAGCGCCTCCTGCCGGGAGAGTGCCTGTTCCGGGTGCCAGGGCTCCCTCCCGTCCAGCCGGGCACGGGTGGTGGCCGCCGACATGGCGGTCCACGGCTCCAGCGGCGCCACCGGCGCATCCGAACCGAGCGCCAGCCTCGCCCCGGCCGCGAGCAGCGACCGCAGCGGGAACGCCCTGTCCGTCCGCCCCGCCCAGTTCGCATCGGCAGTGTCACGGTCATCCAGGGCATGGGCTGGCTGGACGCTCGCCGTCAGGCCCAGCTCGCCGAACCGGGCGAAGTCCGCAGCGCGGACAAACTGGGCATGCTCAATCCGCCCGGCGATCCCGGCGGCCGTAAAGGCGTTAAGTGCCACCTCGTTGGCACCGTCGCCGATCGCATGCACGGCCGGGACAAACCCGGAGTCCCCGGCCCGAACCAACAGGTCCAGCAGTTCCGCTTCGCTCACCGTCAGCAGTCCGCGTCCGCCGTGCGGATACGGATCCACGCAGTAGGCCGTGCGGGTGTTCAGTGAGCCGTCGATCAGCACCTTGAGCGGGCCCGTCCGCAGCAGCCCCGCCCCGCCGTCGAACTCCTGCCCGGTGCGCATGCCGTCGCCGACGGCCCGCGCCAGGTCCTGCGGATAGACGCCGGCGTCCACCCGGAACGAATCGAATCCGCCAGCAACACGGCGCAGCCAGACGTCACGGTTCCAGGTCATCTCGAAGTCGACAATGCCGACGACGCCACGGGCTGCCGCCACCTTGGCGGCATCCTGTACCCAAGCGTCCACCACGGCCTCCGGCAGCTTGCCCAGCTCACGCGTCAGTGCAAAGGCTGGCTCCTCCCGCAGCAGCCCGGATGCGTCCACCGCCACGCCGTAGCGGGACGCCGCCGCACTGTTAAGCCAGACGCAGTGCAGGTCATGGCTCAGCAGCGCCGTCGGCACACCCCCGGTGACGCCGTCGAGCAGTGCCAGGCTGGGGACATCCGCCCACACAGCGTCCCGGAAGCCGACGCCCACCGCCGTCCGGCCACCGTCGTTCCGGCCGGAGAGATAAGACCGCACGACGCCGGCTGCCCCGTGCGCCGAGACGGCGCCGGAAAGGTCGATCCGGTTGGCGGCGAGGGCCCACTGGGTCATGTGGACATGCTCATCCCACAGCCCCGGAATGACGTACCGGCCGTCCAGGCTGACCACGCTGGATCCGGAGCTGCCCGGATTCCCCGCGGGAACGATCCGTGACACCACGCCCCTGGCCACGTGAATGTCGTACAGCGCCGTCCCGCCGGGGATCCGCACCGAGGCAAGCACGAGGTCGTTCACTGCATCATCAGGAGTCTCAGGCATATGAGACAGGCTAGGTGCCGCAGCGCGGTGCACCTAGCCGAACCTGCCCCTGCGCCGGGAACCGGGCGGGCAGGCGGGGAAGGGACTTTCGCCCCTTATCCCCGGACGGTGCATCAACCATGCTGGATTCGGGGCGGGTCCTGCACGGCCTTTGGGGAAGGGACCGCTCGCTTACAGATATACGGTCTCGCTCGAACCTTGGGGAAGGAAAAGGCATTCCGCTCCTTACCGCGCCTGCGGGACGGGGCGGGAGACCGCAGCCACCATGACAGTCTTCAGTGTTATTTGCATCGTTGAGTCCGCCCGCAATTTGCGCGGGAGCTCTGATGCCCCGTGACCCACAGACAACACGGCAACCGGTCCAGTTCCTACTACGCACACCCCTCACACGGGGATCCCCGCATGAGGGTCCTCATCCGCATTGACGCCGTAGAGAAGTCGGCACGCGTCAACGTTCGGGGCGTGGTGACACCCGCAAACATCAGGGCTCTCCATGTGGTGTGCCGCCGGGTGGCAGCAAAGCTTCCCGGCTACGAAATCGTGGTTGACCTGGCTCACGCCCGCGTCACGGCCGAGGCCATGGACGACCTCCACGAGCACGCCCGCCGGTCAGTCGTGTCTTCCGGCATCGACGAGTCGGTAACACCGTGCCAATTGCGCATCGTGGATCCGCCGGACATCCTCAGAATCAAGGAGAACGCATGAAAGCCCTCGTTTACGGCGGTCCCGGAGAGAAATCCTGGACAGACGTTCCCGATCCCACGATCCAGAATCCGAGCGACGTGATTGTCAAGGTGGACACCACCACCATCTGCGGCACCGACCTCCACATCCTCAAGGGAGACGTTCCTGCCGTGACCAAAGGCCGAATCCTCGGCCACGAGGGCGTCGGGACCATCACCGAAATCGGCTCCTCGGTCACCAGCCTGAAGGTGGGCGACCGGGTCATCATCTCCTGCATAAAGTCCTGCGGCCACTGCGCCAACTGCAAAACCGGGCTGTACTCGCACTGCATGGGCGAGGAAGGAGCATCAGGCATCGGCTGGGTCTTCGGCCACCTGATTGACGGCACCCAGGCCGAGTACGTCCGCGTGCCTTACGCCGAAAACTCCCTTCACCTGCTTCCGGAGGGCGTCACCGATGAACAGGCCGTCATGCTGTCCGACATCCTTCCCACCGGATTCGAAATCGGGGTGCAGTACGGCCGCGTCAAGCCGGGCGACACGGTCGCAGTCGTCGGGGCGGGTCCGGTGGGTCTCGCCGCGATCGCCACGGCTGGCCTCTACGGAGCCGCCACCATCATCGCTGTGGACCTTGACCCGAACCGGCTGGAGAAATCCCGCGAGTTCGGTGCCACCGACGTCGTCCTGTCAGGCGATGCCGACTGGAAGGAACAAGTGCTCGCGCTGACAGACGGGCAGGGGGTGGATGTCGCGATCGAAGCTGTCGGCATCCCCGCGACCTTCAGCATGTGCACGGACATCGTGCGTCCCGGCGGCAACGTCGCCAACGTCGGCGTGCACGGCAAATCCGTGGAACTGCATGTGGAAAACCTCTGGATCCAGAACATCAACATCAGCATGGGCCTGGTCAATGCCAACACCACCCCGATGCTGCTCAAGCTCGTCGCCCAGAAAAAGGTGCCGGCGGAAAAATTTGCCACCCACCACTTCACCTTTGAGAACTTCCTGGAGGCGTACGACACGTTTTCCCGGGCGGCCGAAACAAAGGCGCTCAAGGTAGTGATCACGGCATGAAGGCCCTCGTTGTCTACGACTCCGCGTACGGCAACACTAAGGCTGTCGCCGAGGCGATCTCCGGTTCGCTGGGGGGACTGCAGGCGAGCTCCATTCCCGTCGGCGACTTCAAGCCCGAGTCGCTCGCGCCGGGGGACCTCCTCGTGGTCGGCAGCCCCATCAATGGATGGCGTCCGACGTTGAAGATCACCGCGTTGCTCTCTGACTTGGGAAACGGGTCGCTCCGGGGGGTGAAGGCTGCGGCGTTCGACACTCGTGTCCGGATGTTCGTCCACGGCGACGCCGCCAGGAAAATAGCTCACGCACTGAAGGCCGGCGGGGCAGACCTCATCGCTGCCCCCATGCCCTTCTACGTCCGGGGCAGCGAGGGGCCCCTTCGCGACGGTGAAATTGGGAAAGCCGAAAGCTGGGCACAAAAGCTTCTCGCCTCGGTCGCGAGCTGAATCACGCTGGGCTAAGTCATCGGAAAGGACGGCGGCCATGCGCGCAGGCCGGATAGTTATGCTGGTACTGGGCACGATCAGCGCCCTCCTCGGACTGGCACTGCTCGCCGGTGCCGGCGCGGCGGGTTTCGCCAACTACCTGCAGCGCGACGGCGGGTACTTCACCACCCCGGCGGAACGCTACGTCACGAACTCCTACGCCCTCACCTCGCCCCGCTTGGACATCATGACCGAGAACGGCGTGCCGGACACCGTTCCGGTGGGCGTCGTGGGAAGTCTCATGCTGAGCGGCTCCGCGGATGCCGGCAAGGAAATCTTCATTGGAGTGGGCCCGCAGAGCGACGTCGCTGCCTATCTGGACGGCGTCAGTCATTCGGAGATCACCGCCGTGCGCTTCAACCCTTTCCGGGCGCTGTACCGGGATGTGGCCGGAGCCCAAATTCCGACCAGGCCGGCTGACCAAAGCTTCTGGGCCGCATCCGCCACAGGCGCGGGGGAACAGCAGCTGGAATGGGACCTGCGGTCCGGCAACTGGGCCGTGGTGATCATGAATGCCGACGGCAGTGCCCCCGTGACCGTGGACATGAAAGCCGGAGCACGCTCGGATCTGCTCTGGCCTGTTTTCGTCGGGCTGCTGACCGGCGGGATCGTGTTGCTGCTCATTGGCGTTCCCCTGATCGTGCTCGGCGCCATCGGGCTGGGCCGCGACAGCAACGGACCGCCCCGGCCCGGCCAGCGGCAGCCCCAGCCTGGAGATCCGCAAGCCGCGCCAGGCCATCCCGGGCCCCTGCCCGGAGCCCCGGCCCAGCCGGGCTACCCGCAAGCCCTGCCCGGAGCCCCGGCCCAGCCGGGCTACCCACAAGCCCTGCCTGCGGCAGCAGCCCCGCAGCTTTACGCGGCCGGCCCCGGCCCGGGTGCAGTATCGGTCTCTCCCCATGCTGCCGGCGTCGTCTATCCGGCCCGGCTCAGCGGTTATCTGGATCCCAACCTGTCCCGCTGGTTGTGGCTGGTTAAGTGGCTCCTGGCCATCCCACACTTCATCGTCCTGTTCTTCCTGTGGTTTGCCTTCGCGGTTGTCGTGATCGTGGCGTGGTTTGCGATTCTCTTCACCGGCCGGTACCCGCGCTCCCTGTTCAACTTCAACGTCGGCGTCCTCCGCTGGAGTTGGCGCGTATCGTTTTACTCCTACGGGGCTCTTGGCACGGACATGTATCCGCCGTTCACCCTGGCACGCACCGATTATCCGGCAGACTTCGACGTCGAGTACCCCGAGAAGCTCTCCCGCGGCCTGGTACTGGTGAAATCCTGGCTTCTGGCCATACCGCACCTGCTGATCATCTCGCTGCTGACCGGCACCACCCAGGCCTGGGTCTACCGCGACGGCCAGTGGGTACAGGGAGGGGCGGGTTTCTCGTTGTTCGGGCTCCTGGTCCTGATCGCCGGATTAATCCTGCTGTTCACCGGCGTCTATACGAGGGGGCTCTTCGACTTCCTGATGGGGCTGAACCGGTGGATCTATCGCGTGATGACCTACGTTTCCCTGATGCGCGATGAATACCCGCCATTCCATCTGGACATGGGCCCGCAGGATCCGGGTGACACCGCCGGACTTGCCGCCACCGCGCCCCCGGCCGGAACTGCTTCCGCCGCCAGCCCGGCCCCGCCACCCGGACCGGACGCTGCGCCGCGCACCTAGAACCCGCCGCGGTTATGGGGCCCGCCAACGCCCCCATAAATTTTTCCATGCATGTGCATCCAAACGCCCCACCCCGCCGGTAGTAGGGGTGTAAGCAAAAATCGCCCGCTGGTCGGGCCGTTGAAGGAGATGTACATGCGTACCAGCCTTTTCACTGCAGGAGCCGTGGCGATCGCGGCAGCTCTTACCCTTGCCGGCCCTGCCCAGGCGGCCGAGTCCGACGCCCAGCTTTCCGTTCTCCACGGCGTGCCGGGACTGACTGTTGACGTGTGGGTCAACGGTGAACGCACCCTTGACGATTTCGCGCCGGGCACCCTTGCCGGGCCGCTGGCCCTGCCGGCCGGCGACTATGACCTGGCCATCACCGCCGCTGATGCGGCGGACGCATCAGCCCCTGTGATCGGCCCCGTCAAGGTCACTCTTGCCGCCAGCGGTAACTACACCGCCGTGGCCAACCTTGACGCCGAGGGCAAGCCGACGGCCAACTTCTTTACCAACGACGTTTCGCAGATCGATGCCGGAAAGGGCAAGCTCACGGTCCGCCACACGGCAGCGGCCCCGGCCGTGGACATTCTGGCCGGCGGGTCTCCGGTGATTTCCGGCCTCGCCAACCCCAAGGAGGAAACGCTGACGCTGGATCCCGGCACCCTGTCCGCTGCCGTGGCGGCAGCCGGCACGACGGCCCCGGTGATTGGACCGGCAGATGTGACAGTCACAGAAGGCACCCACACGGTGGTGTACGCCTGGGGCAGCCTCGCGGATAAGAACCTGCAATTGGCGGTACAAACCATTGACGGTCTGCACTCTGCACCGGGAGGCGTTCCCGGGGCACGCGCAGGCGCGTCTGACGCCGGGACCGCCTCAGCCGGTCAGACGGCCACGACGGTAGGCGTCGGCGCCGCGGCGCTCCTGTTGCTCGCCGGCGGGGTCGTTTTTGCCCGCAGGCAGCCGGCCGTCCGCCGCAACAGCTAGCACCCCGCAACCGGTTTCCGGCCGCCCGGCTCCCCCTCCGGGCGGCCGGCCGCTGCTCCTCCCCAGGAAGGACGGACATGAAACCCACCGCGACGGCGGAAGCCACCGTCCGGCCGCCGGCTCGTGACCGGAGGACGGCAGCACGACGGCGGCGACTCCCCGCACGCCTGGCAGCTGCTGCCGTTGGCGCGGTGCTGCTGCTCGGTGGCTGCGCTGCCGCGGGGACCGTTCAGACGCCAGTGGCCGCGGAGGGAAGTGAACTCCGGGCGGCCGGCCCGGGCGCCAGTCGCCCGGCCGCAGCTGGACCACAGGCCCTGCCCGCGGCGCCTCCCACACCTGCAGCCGTTCCCAAACCAGCTGTCCCGGTCCGGCCCGCAAGCCCGCTGAGCCAGCCGGCCCCGGATCCGGCCCCAAGTTTCCTCAGCGTGGACGGGACCACCATCAACCTGCCGGTGGTGCAGGTAGGCGTGAGCCCGGACGGTGCCATGGAGATCCCCGAACCCTTTGATGAGGCCGGGTGGTACCGCTTCGGGCCGGCTCCCGGAGCCGCCGCCGGGACCGCCGTCCTGGCGGCGCACGTTGACACGACCTCGGAGAATGCTCCCTTCTCCCAACTCAAGACAGTTGTCCCGGGCACCCTCGTCCAGGTGCAGCGGGTGGGAGCCCCGGCCCTGACCTACCGGGTGACCGGAGTGGAGCTCATGGCCAAGGACGCGTTTGACGGTGCGTCCGTCTTCCGGCGCGACGGACCTCCCCAGCTCAAGCTCGTAACCTGCGGCGGCCGATGGCTGGACGAACAACAGGACTACGGCGACAATGTGATTGTCACGGCGGTACCGGCTTGATGCGGGACGCTGCGCTTGTCGTCGCCATCAGCAGCGGAAAGGAGCCAGGCTTGGCACCTTTCGAGAGCTCTTCCGTGTGGGATGCGGGGCTGAACGACGCGTTTGCTGCCGGCGACGAGACCGTGCTGGTCGAGGCGTACCGTCAGTTTTCTCCCATGGTGCATGCCTTGGCGCTCCGCTCACTGCGGAACAACGCTGCTGCTGACGACGTCACCCAGGACGTCTTTATTCGGGTGTGGCGCTCGCGGTCGGCGTTCGACCCGACGAAGGCGAGGCTCCCGGCCTGGATCGTGGGCATCACCAGGAATGTGATTAACGACGCCCAGGCATCCTCCACGAGGGAAACCCGGAAGGTGCTGGCCGCCGTCGAGCTCTCACCGATTCCCGACGAAGGCGCCGGGCACGCGGCCGCGGAGCTGCTGGCGGACCGGCTGCTGCTGGACGGTGAGTTGGAAAGGCTGGGTGAGCCGCAGGGATCCATCCTCAAGCTCGCCTTTTACGAGGACCTGACGCATTCGCAGATCTCACAGAAACTGGACCTGCCGCTTGGTACGGTCAAAAGCCACATCCGCCGCAGTTTGTCCCAGCTCAGAAGCCGATTGGAGGTAGAACGTGCAACATCTTGATCCGGAGTCCCTGAGCCTGCTGGCCCTCGGGGAAGAGCTCGGAGATGACGCCACACACCACCTCCGTTCTTGCGCCACATGCGCCGGGGACTACGCGGGACTTCGCCGCGCTGTCGTGGCGGTGCGGCCCGGCCCGGACTCCGCGGCGCTGAAAGCGCCGGGGCCGCAGGTGTGGGCTGGAATCCATGGTGCCCTGGGGCTGTCCAGCGCCGTGGCCGCCGATCCGCTGGGAACCCCGACGGCGGGAGCCGGGCCGTCGTCACCGTCACCGGACGGCCCTGCCCCACCGTCCGGTGCCGCCGAGCCGCTCCGTCTAACGGGCCGCGGCGGGCTGCGGGACGTCGACGGCGGCCGCGGCTGGCTCCGCCGCCCCGGGGTATGGCTGGCGGCGGCTGCCGCCACAGCGCTGCTGGCCGCCGGCGTCTTCTGGTCCGTGCAACAGAACCAACCGGCCGTGACCCCGCTGGCCCGGGCACTACTCGCGCCCGTGGACCAGCATTCAGCCACCGGCTCGGCCCGGGTGGTTGAGTCCAAGGACGGTCAGCGCACCCTGGAGATCCACGTCGACAAGAACGAGGCCCGAGGGTACCAGGAGGTCTGGCTGATCGCGCCGGACCTGTCACGGCTCGTGAGCCTGGGCGTGATGACCTCGGACTCCGGCATTTTTTCGGTGCCGGCGGGCTTGAATCTGGGTGATTACCCGATCGTGGACGTATCCGATGAACCGGTTGACGGCGATCCCGCGCACTCGAGCGTGAGCATCGTCCGCGGAACTCTCGCTTCCTGATCGTGCCCGCCCCTCTTGCCAGCAGTGTCCGGCGAGAACATAGTGGAGGGAATTTACCACTCCAGCCGGGAGGCAGGCGATCATGCGGAACAACGAGGTGCCGGGTAGCGGTTTGCTGGAGGGCAAGACCGCATTGGTTTACGGCGCGGGAGGTTCCATTGGCGGCGCCGTGGCCCGGGCTTTCGCGGCAGAGGGCGCCGTTGTGCACCTCGCCGGACGCACGGAGCCTGCGTTGGAAAAAGTAGCGCGGGACATCCTGGAAGCCGGCGGACAGGCGGACACCGCCGTCGTGGATGCCCTGGACGAGGAACAGGTGGACGCTTTCGTGGGCCGTGCGGCCCGGAAAAGCAAACGGATAGACATCTCCTTTAACGCCATTTCCTTCGGCGACGTCCAACAGCCGCTGATGGAGATCGACGTCAATGACTTCATCCAGCCAGTCACCCTGGCCAGCCGCACCCATTTCCTCACCACCCGGGCGGCGGCGACCCACATGATCAAGCAACGCTCCGGAGTGGTGCTGATGTTCGGCGGCTCCGGACCCCAGACGCTGCCTGGTCTCGGGGGCTTCAAAGTGGCCTTGGACGCGATGGAAGGGCTGCGCCGGCAATGGGCGCTGGAACTCGGCAGACATGGAATCCGCGTGGTGACCATGGTCTCCGGCGGGATTGTTGAGACGATTCCCTGGCAGGCGGAGGGCCGGGAAGAGATCGTCGAGGAGATCGCCAGGTCCGCGCACCTGAACCGCACCGCAACGCTGGCCGACGTCGGAAACGTGGCCTGCTTCGCCGCCTCGGACAAGGCCGGTGCCATCACCGACGCCACGGTCAACATTTCTGCCGGCGCGATCGTGGACTATTAGCGACGGCAGAGGCGGCCGGTCCCCTACTGGACCGTGACCTTGATCCGTTGGACGGCGTTGTTGCCCATGCCCTGATAGTTCCAGACCTGTTCCAGCGGCTGGGTGGCACCACTGGCGTCCGTGGCGCGGCAGGCCAGCTCGTGTTCGCCAGGATCAGCTATCCAGGGCAGGGACCAGGCGCACCAGGCGAAGGGGGCTGCCGGGCGTTCGAGCTGTGCCGGGCTCCATGTGCCGTCGATGCCCACCTCGACCTGCTGGACCGCACCTCCGCCTGACCACGCCTTCCCGGCCAGCATCACCGGGCCGGGAGGCAGCACCCGGTGCCGCGTAAAGAAGTCCGGGATGCCCGGCGGGATCATGAGCGAGCGCACTTTCATCCAGGTGACGGGGACGCCAGCGTCGTCCGCGTTTTGCTGGTAACGGTAGGCGACCGCCTGCTGGAAACCCTCGTACGGTGCAGTCAGGACCTTGATCGTGGAGAGCCACTTGACGCTGGCCATGCCGTACCAGCCGGGCACCACCAGGCGCACCGGGTAGCCGTGCTGCGGGGACAGGTCGGTTCCGTTCATCCGGTAGGCCAGCACGATGTCAGGCCGCAGCGCCTCGGCGATCGGCAGGCTCCGGGCGAACTGCTGCCGCACCCCGCCCTGGATCCCCGTGTCGGCACCGGTGAAAAGGACTTCCACGGCACCGTCCTGCACCCCGGCCTGGGTCAACAGGTAAGCGAGTGGAACTCCGGCCCAGACGGCGGTGCCCACGGCTTCGAGGAGCCAGGGCTGGCTCAGCGGCCGGGGCCGCAGCAGCGAGCGGCCGTTGCCGGCGCATTCGAGGGTCACAGGGATACTGACCCGCGGCGCCCGGCGGAGTGCTTTGAGGTTCAACTCCAGGGACCGCTGCACGGCCCCGCTGATCTGCAGGTGCCAGCGCTCGGCCTCGAGGAACGGGATATCGAAGTGCGTGAGCGCGTAATGCAGGCCCGGCGGCGTCAGGTCTTCCCGCAACGCCTCCAGCGGCAGCGAATGATTCCGCGCCGCGAGCTGGAGTTCCTCGCCTGTCAGCGGTCCGTAGCTGGGTTCACCGGCGTGTTCCCCGGGTTTCCGGCCGGAGCGCGCGGTTTTCAGGATGGACGAGTGGGGGGAGGGCTGTCTTGGCATGGCACTGCGATTCTGGTCCGGACCAGCCCGGTTTTGGACCGGTGTCACCTGTAGTCAGGTCTACGCCGCACCCCGGAAGCCGTCAAGACCGGGCCGGCCCGGCAACCGCCCGCTAAATCTTGTGCGAATCGTCCAGCAACTGCGTCAGGCTGAGCGGCTCGCGGCCGGTGAGTTCGTGGACCGCCGGCGTCGGCCCGGCCAGTTCCCCGGCGGCGATCGCAGTGTAAGTGCTCACCCAGGCGTCCACCTGCCACCGGGGAACCTCGAACGGGGCCCTTGAAGCGTAAGCCTCCTCCAGCGTCTCGTTCTGGAATGTGATGGTGCGGCCGGTCTTGGCGGTGAGGAGGTCCGCGGCCGTGGCCAGGGAGATATCCTCAGGACCTGTGAGGCTGTAGGTGCGGCCAACATGCAGGGCGGGGTCCCGGAGCACGGCCACGGCGGACCGGGCAATGTCCGCCCGGGCCACAGCCGCCATGGCGCCCTGCCCGGCGGGCCCGCGGATAACGCCGTCGTCCCCGGCCAGCAGAGGCAGGAAATCCAGGTAGAAGTTGTCCCGGAGGAAGGTGAACTCCATCCCGGAGGCCCTGATGTGCTCCTCTGTGGCGAAGTGGTCCCGGCCCAGGGTGAAGGTGCAGTCGGGGGCGGCACCGAAGAACGAGGTGTAAACGATGTGCTGCACGCCAACTGCTGCCGCCGCGTCCACGAAGGTGCGGTGCTGTTGCAGCCGGTCCTCAGCCTCCGCAGCGGACACCATGAACAGCGTCTGCACTCCCGTGAGGGCTGATTCCGAGAGTATCCGGTCAGCGTAGGTGAAGATGCCGGGCACGGCTCCTTGCAATTCCGGTGCCCGGCCGGGGTCGCGCACGAGCAGCCGTTGCCGGCTGCCGGCGTCGGCCAACTGGCGCGCCACCAGGCCCCCCAGATGTCCGGTGGAACCGGTGACGGCGAGCGTGGGCGCGCCGGCCACGGACCTAGGCCTCCCGGGAGGCGGGAGACTTGGTCTGTGCCGGGTCGCGTTCGGCCAGGGCTCCGATTGCGGCGTCGATTTTGTCCATGATCCCGGTGTCCAGCTTGACGCCGGCTGCCGCGACGTTTTTCTCGATCTGCTCAGGCCGGGAGGCGCCCATAATGGCGGAGGCAACATTCTTGTTCTGCAGGACCCAGGCGATGCTCAGCTGGGCCATGGTCAGCCCGGCCTCGTCCGCAATTGGCTTGAGCTGCTGCACACCGGTGAGGACCTCGTCGGACATCCAGCGCTCGATCATCTTGGATCCGCCCTTGGCGTCCGTGGCGCGGCTGCCCTCCGGGGCCGGTTTGCCGGGGTGGTATTTCCCGCTCAGCACACCCTGCGCCATGGGGGACCAGACGATCTGCGACAAGCCGAGCTCCTCTGATGTTGGAACAACCTCGGCCTCGATAACCCGCCACAGCATGGAGTACTGCGGCTGGTTGGAGATCAGCTGGAAGCCGAGGTCCTTGGCGAGGGCGTGGCCGTCGCGGATCTGGTTGGCGGTCCATTCGCTCACGCCGATGTAGAGGGCCTTGCCCTGCCGCACGATGTCCGCGAAGGCCTGCATGGTCTCTTCCAGCGGGGTTTCGTAGTCATAGCGGTGGGCCTGGTACAGATCCACGTAGTCGGTCTGCAGGCGGGTCAGGGACCCGTTGATGGCCTCCATGATGTGCTTGCGGGACAACCCGAGATCGTTGTGGCCCTTGGGGCCGGTGGGGCCGAAGACCTTTGTGAAGATCTCCACCGATTCGCGCCGCTCCTCCCGGAGGGCCCCACCCAGCACGGTCTCCGCCGCCGTATTGGCGTACACATCGGCGGTGTCGAAGGTGCTGATGCCGGCGTCCAGCGCGGCTCGAACGCACTGGGTGGCAACCTGGTTCTCCACCTGCGACCCGTGTGTGAGCCAGTTGCCGAAGGTGATTTCCGATATTTTGAAGCCGCTGTTCCCGAGGTATCTGAATTCCATGGGTTTCACCGTAGCCGACTTGGCTGCCGGGGGTAAGGCCTCAGCCGGCTTTGCGTTCCTGGGCATGGGCCGCGGGCTTGGGCCGGTGGTTGGCCTGCTGGCCTGCAGCTTCGGCCGCGGGCGCACCCTGGGATTTCCGGGGCAGCGGGAACCGGCCGGGGCGGGATACCAGCGAACCCGTGTCCAGCAGGGAGTTCACAGCGGGCACCGGCGCCTTCTTGAAGGCGGCCGGCCCGGTGCCGGGCCGGCCGTTCGGGTCGGTGGCCGATTCCACCAGCGGTGCGACGGCGGTGAGGTCGCGCGCCGGAGCGGCCGGGTCCGGCAGTTCGCGCACAGAGACCCTGACCGCGGGCGCTGCTTCCGCCTTGGCGCGGGCGGCGGCACGGCCGTCAGCCCGCGCAACGGCGGCGGCCCAGCCGGGCGAAAGGGTGGCTTCGTTCTTGGCGGCCTTGGCAGGCCTCGCCGGCTTGGCCGGTGGGGCAGCCTTGGGCCCTTTGGCCGGCGGGCGATTCCCGGTGGTGCCGGCAAACCGGACGGTGGTGTTCCGTTGCGAAGTTCCGGCGGTCTTGCGGCCAGTCCTGAACAGCGCGCGCCCCAGGCCCATGACGGTCACTGCGCACAGCCGGCCGAGGCCCGCGATCACCAAGGTGGCCACGAAGACCAGGAACAGGCCGAAGAACATGACGAGCGCCACTGCCAAGGTGCCAAAGAATGTCAGGTTCAGGGCGATGGTTGTCGGATCTCCCATTTCACCTCTCCTCACTGGCCTTCAACGCGACGCGCCCGCCTGGCACGGCGGGTCGCGGCACCCCTAACCATACGGACTTTTTCCCCCGGAGACGCAGGTATTCGGCTTCCCGGCCAAGTCGTGTCGAAGCTGTTACACCGGCCGCCCTGTGGTGCCGCTGGACGGTGGTTTATAGTCGGTAGCAGCCCCGCCGGCGCCCCCGGCCTCCGGAGAGGACCCTGTGACACCCCCAGCAGCCAACAGCCCGGGGACCCCCGGTCCCGGCCCGGTCCCGTTCCTTGGCAACTGCCCCTGCCTTTCCGGTGAACAGTACGCCGAGTGCTGTGGCCGGTACCACAGCGGTGAAGGGCACGCTTCAACAGCCGAGGGGCTGATGCGCTCCCGGTACAGCGCCTTCGTGGTGCTCGACGCCGGCTACCTCTTGCGGACCTGGCATCCGGACTCACGGCCGGGCGCGGTGGACTTGGAACCTGATACCACCTGGCGTCGGCTGGACATCATCTCCACCTCGGGCGGCGGACCATTCGATACGGAGGGGACCGTCGAGTTCAAGGCCCATTACCGGCACGGCGGCGAACGCGGCGTCCACCACGAGACGAGCCGCTTCCGGCGGGTTGACCGCCGCTGGTATTACCTTGATGCCGTCTCTTAGCGTTCCCCGGTCCTGTCCGCCGGGGTGAACCCGGCGCGGTCCACCTTGCGGTGGAAGTGCATGCCCGCCGTTCCGCCGAGGACGGCGCCGACAAGGGCCACCGCAGCCACCACCACCGCGGCAAGGATACTGGTGGTGGTCAATTCACCCTCATTGACCGGAATGCGCGGGAAGCTGTTAAGCTGCGCCAGGACGTTGTACTTCTGGCCGGCCACCACGCCGAGAATGGCAACGATCACCGCGACGATGAGCGCCCAGACCCACACCATGAAGCCTTGCTTGGTGCCATTGAAGCGCGCCATCCGGCCCGCGACGTAGCCGCCGCAGTAATAGGACACGAAGAGGATCACCAGCAGCACGATAATGCCGACGAGCCCCACAGTCTCATTGCCGGAGGTGACGGCCGCATTGACGTCCGTATTCGTGGCAAGCCCGACGGCGGTGCCGGCGGCTGCAACCAGCGCGGTCAGCAACACGGCCATGCCGGTGGCAGCGAGCCAGCCGAAGAATGCGGAGCCAACCTTGATGCCACCGAACTGCTCCTTCTCGCGGGCCACGACGCTTTCGCGGGTAGGTACCTCGGGGACGGTCTCATAAGCTGGCTGCTCCTGGCGCACCGGCTCTTCGTGGCGCACGGCGGTCACCGGCCCGGTGCGGACCACATCCTGAGCGCGGGTGGGTGCGGTGGTCCCGGCTCCGGCGGGGATGACACGGGTTTCAGTGGTGCGGGTGTCCTCGCGGCGGTCTGCATCCTGGCGGGCGTCGTGGACCCGGGCGTCCGGGCTGGCGCCTGCTTCCTCGTTCCGGACGCGTCGAGGATCGCGATCTTCGGGGCCTACTGGGCTGCTCATGAGGACTGCTCACTTTCACTGAAATTGCGGGGCCGTTGGTGGGCCGGTTGCCGCACGGCGCGGGCCGGCGTTCGAATCGTGTCCAGCTAAGCACGGGCGGTACAAGGTAGCAAGGATGCTTACTATTTCCCTCCGCCGGGTTGTCTGGCGCCGACGCGCCCGCTCAACGGTATTTCCGGTGCAGATTCGGCTTGACCGACGCGCGCGGGCCGGCGTCGGCTATCCACGGACCGGTGCCCTCGGACTGATCCAGCACACCTGCCTCCAGCCATTCATGGTTCCCGGCCAGGACCTTTCGGGAGACAACCAGGTCGCTGTCGTCGGTGTTCCTCCAGAGCTGATCAAAATACTCATCAACCCGCACCCGGGCCTGTTCGCAAAACGCCTCGGCAAGTTCGTAGGCGGAAGCGCCTTTCTCCGGGGCGGTCCGCAACAGCATTTCCGCCCGGGAACAGGACGCGGCCATGGCAAACAGCTCGGCCCCGATATCCACGATCCGGCCCAGGAACGCCTGCTTGTGCTCAAGCTTCGCCTGCCACCGGCCCATGCCATAGAACGTCTGCCGCGCCAGCCGCCGGGAGGACCGCTCCACGAAGCGCAGCTGCTTCGCGAGCCGGCCAAATTCGGTGTAGGACCGCGGGTCCATGCCGGCCCCGGCCACCAGCCGGGGCAGCCATTTTGCGTAGAAACCGGACGCTCCGACCGCAGCCCTGGCCTTCTCGGACAGGCTGGCGTCCGCGGAGGCGAGGTCCCCGGCCGCTGCAAGGTGCGCGTCCACGGCCTCGCGGGCGATCAGCAGTTTCATGATCTCCGAGGATCCCTCGAAAATACGGTTGATGCGCAGGTCACGGAGCTGCTGCTCAGCCGGCACTGCACGCTCACCCCGTGCCTGAAGCGAGTCCGCCGTCTCAAAGCCGCGGCCGCCGCGGATCTGGACCAATTCATCGGCGATCCGGCAGCTGATCTCGGTGGACCACAGCTTGGCCAGAGCGGCCTCGATCCGGACGTCCTTTTGGCCGGCATCGGCCATCTCGGCGGACAACTCGAAGACGGCGTCGAGTGCGAAAGAACTGGCCGCTATGAAAGCGATCTTCTTGCCCACGGCTTCATGTTCGCCCACCGGGCGGCCCCACTGGGTGCGGGCATTGGACCACTCACGGGCGATCTTCAGGCTCCACCGACCCGAGGCGACGCAGAGCGCAGGAAGCGCGAGCCGGCCGGTGTTGAGCGTGCTGAGGGCAATCTTCAGGCCCTGGCCCTCGCGGCCCAGGCGGTTGGCGGCAGGCACCCGGACCTGGTGGAACCGGGTGACACCGTTCTCGATGCCGCGCAGGCCCATGAACGCATTGCGGTTTTCCACCGTGATGCCGGGGGAGTCCATCTCGACGACGAAGGCGCTGATTCCGCCCTTGTGCACGGTGCCGTCATCGCCTGTGCGGGAGGGAACCACCGCCATGACCACCACGAGCTCGGCGATCACGCCGTTGGTGGTCCAGAGCTTAACTCCGTCCAGGAGGTAGGATTTCCCGTCTTCGGAGGGGACGGCGGTGCTGCCCATCCGGGCAGGGTCGGAGCCGACGTCGGGCTCTGTCAGCAGGAACGCGGTAATGGCCCCGGCCGCGCAGCGCGGCAGGTATTCCTGTTTCTGTTCCGGAGTGCCGAACACTTTGACCGGCTCCGGTACGCCAATGGACTGGTGTGCCGAGAGTAAGGCGCCGAGGCTGGGGTGGACCGAACCCAGCAGCCCCAGCGCGCGTCCGTAGTACACGAGTGAGAGGCCGAGGCCGCCGTAATCCCGGGGGATCTTCATGCCGAAAACACCCAGCTCGGCGAGGCCCTTGAGGTATTCGTCCGGAATTTGTGCGTCGCGCTCAATGGTGCGCCCGGACATAGTTCGGCAGTAGTCGGTGAGGCGGGCCATGAATTCCTCCCCGCGTTCGACGTCGTCCGCAGGGGCCTCCGGCCAGGGGTGGATCAGGCTGAGGTCAAAGGAGCCCAGGTACAGGCCCTTGGCAAAACTGGGCCGGTCCCAGCTGGTGTCCCGGGCGGCCTCGGTGATGGCCCGTGCATCGGCCGCGGTGGCGTCCGGGCCGATCGCCTCGGTCGGGATGGGGACATCCGCGGCAGGGCTGTCGGCTGCAGTGCCAGTGGCTGGGTTCTCAACGGCGGAGCTCATCGGGCATCTCCTCTAACCGGGGTTACCGGCTCGAGCCCTGGATCCGCCGTGGGTGGAAGACCCTTCAGCTGTCCCGCAATACTACCCGCGGGTAAGTGCCCGTGCTAGGGGCCGATTGACCCCTAAATTCGGCCGCAATGTCCCCGACGAAGTCACCGGAAAAGTCGCCCGGGAGCCCTGCCCGGGAGGCATGGTGCACCAGCCGGTCCCAAGCGTGGTTGATGCCGTGGACCAGGCCCAGCAGGACGTTCGCGGCAACAAGCCAGGTAAACCGTCCCACACCCACCAGGACCATGGCCACGAAGGCCGCCGTCATCATGAACGCCGCGATCACCAGGGCAAACACGAGAGTTCCGATAAAGACCAGTGTTGCCGTCTCCACCGCGCTAAGGTCAAACTGCATTTTTCCCCCTGCACCATTTGCATCTGTTCAATCAGTAGCCCGAGCGTAGGGTGCCGAAAGCGTGCCAGCCAGAGTCCACGACGCGTGCCGGGGCTCTTGATATGGGATCGAAATACTACTGGGGCGTAGGTCACGGAGCGGTTGCGGAGACTCCGCCCGGACGGGCTTCCGTGACGTGCCCGGGCCTGCGTTAACCTTGTAGCTGGCAGTTTTTCCTGTTCCGCTGCCCCAACCCAGATCCCACGGCAGTTAAAGGAGGGTGCGTGTCCCGCTCCGCCCTGTCCTCCGCCGACGCCATCACCGCCAGGCTGCGGGACCTTGAACTCCTGACCAAGGGCCCGGCATGGGCCCTGACCCGCTCGGCGCCCTGGGTGATCGCTGTGCTGCAGGCCTCTTTCACCCGCACCAGGCCCCAGCTTCCGCTGGAACAGTTCCACGCCGACGTCGACGCCTTCCTCGAGCAGCTCCGCCGCCAGGACCCTGTGCTGGGCGGAACAGCCAACGGGAAATCGTTCGGCGACGAGTGGACCCGCAAGAACTTCCTGACCCGGCGCAACCAGTCCGGGCAGATCGTGTACGAGGTCACCGAACCCGCCGCCCGGGTCCTCGCCTTTTTAGACAGCCTCTCCAGTGAGCGTTCCACGCTCAACGGTTCGCGGCTCGGCACCCTGCTCGGCGACGTCGAGAAGCTTGCCAACGAGACCAACCCTGACCAAAGCGCCCGGCTGGAATCCCTCGAGGAGGAGATCGGCGAACGGCGCCAGCTGATCTTGGACATCAGCTCCGGCGGCGTTGACGGGCTGCTCGACGACGACGAAGCAGTCGAGGCCGCCGGCAACATCCTGGACCTGGCCGCCAGCCTGCCCGCAGATTATAAGAAGATGCGTGACCGGATCGAGGAGCTGGTGGGCGAGCTCCGCAACCAGATCATCGAAGAATCCCTCAGCAAGGGCGCCACGATGGCCCAAGTGCTGGAAGCGGACAAACGGCTCCGGCAGAGCCCCGAGGGCAGAACATTCCGGTCCTTCACGGCATTCCTGGAGGACCCGCAGCAGCAACTGCGTTTCCGGTCAGCGATCGGCGAGGTACTCAGCCGGCAGTTCGCCGATGACCTCAGCCACGACGAACGGGAGACGCTGAAAAACCTGGTGGCGGAACTGCGGACCCAGCACAGCCAGATCCAGCGGATCTACGGCAAGCTCAGCGAAAGCCTCAACACCTACGTCCAGAGCGATGATTTCCGCCAGTCTGTCCGCCTCCGCAAGGTCCTGCGCGAGGCCGAACAGGCTGTCAGGTCCCTGCCGTACGAGCGTGAAAGGCCCGGACTGGTCCGAGGCCCGGTACTTTTCAACGCCGGGTTCGAATCCCTGGCCATGGTCAAGCTGTTCGACCCGGACGAATTCGCGGCCCCGCCAAAGCTGGCCGACCCAATCGCGTTCAGCGACTCGGACCGGGTGCGGTCGCCGCGGACCGGCAAAGCCAGCCCTTCGGCAATCCGCGCAGCCATGGCCGGCACCGCCACCCTGGCTGAGGCCTGGGGGCAGCTTCCGGCCGGGGAACGCCACATCAATTCGATCCGCGCCCTGCTCTCCTCCGCCCTGCTCGGCGGCGCCGGCTTTGACCGCGACGCCTGGGACACGCTGGACTTCGAACAGATCGACGGCTCCACGCGCACCGCGTACCTGCCGATCGTCACGCTCAAGAAGGATTGAAGATGACTGAAGACATTCCGACGGCGGCCACCCCTGCGGAGCCTGCCCAGCACGTTTACGCCGACCCCTTCACCGTCACCGCGCGTGACACCTTCCTCGACGGCGCCGCCCTTTTCCCGGGCGACACCGGAGTGCTCCCCATGAAGGTCCGCCAGGCCCTCGTGAAGCTCCTCAAGGGCCCCTACGTCGACGGCGGCCGGGACGAGAAACTCTGGACCACCCTGCTGGACCACCAACTGATCCTGCGCAGCCGCCTGTCCGAGCTCTTCCTGACGCTCCAGCTGGACCACGAACGCAAGGTGGCAGTGCTGCGCCCGGTGGACCCGGAGGCCATTGGTGGCAGTACCCGTTCGAGCATCCTGCGCCAGCAACGGGCCCTGAGCCGGGTCGAAACCATCGTGCTGTTGCGCCTGCGCCTGCTCCTGGACCGCCACGTCACAGCCCAGACTGACCCCACGATCACGCGCGAGGAAATCGGGGAGCTCGTGGCCCACTACCAGCCCGCCGGCCAGCAGGACGCCCTGCGCGATTCCGACGTCGTCAACCGTGCCATCACCAAGCTCCTGGCGCGCCAGCTCCTCCTCCCCACCGGCCTGGATGAGGTCTACACCATCTCCAACGCCCTCCCCCTGGCCCTCCCGTTCGAGAACATCGGCGACATCCCCGCCCAAATCGAAGCCCTCGTAGCAGCCTCCACCGACCCCGCCGGTACCGAACCCCTCCTGGAGCTCGACGGCGACCGTTCTGCGGAGGAGGAGAGCGACGACGCCGATGCCGCCCCCGCCCCTCCGCCGGGTGGCTCCGCGATTGGTGACCACACCGAAGCGGAGGCAGCCAAGTGAGCATTGCAACCATGCTGCCCATGGGCGAGCTCACTAACCCCGGCCAGATGCGGCTCGCCCTGGTGCAGGTGGTCAACTGGGGCACCTTCCATGGCGCCCACACCATGCACGTGGACCGCAACGGCACCCTGCTGACCGGGAACTCCGGCGTCGGCAAGTCCACGCTGTTCGACGCTATGCTGCGGGTTTTCGATGCACGGCCGCGTTCGAACGAAGCCGCGGCCCAGCGCGCCGGCGGCGCCGTGGAGGACAAACGCACCACCTTCACGTACATGCGCGGCAAGGTGGGGGACAAGGCCGTCGGAGACGGTTCGGCCAGCGCATTCCAACGACCCGGTGCCACGTGGTCCGCTGTCGCCCTGACGTTCGACAACGCCGCCGGTACCCGGGTGACGGTATCGGCCCTGTTCGACCTGCCCAAAAACGGCACCGAGTCCAGCGTCGGCCGGTACTACCTGATCGACAACAAACCGTTGGATCTCGTGGCAATCGAGGGCATCGCGGAAAAGCGCTTTACCAAGTCGGCGTTGGACACGATCTTCCCGGACGCGCAGGTCTTCGACGTGCACAAGGCTTTCGCGGAACGCTTCCGGCGCCTGCTGGGAATCAATTCAGACCAGGCGCTGCCGTTGCTGCGCGTCATTCAGGCCGGCAAGGGCCTTGGCGGCAGCGTGAACAACTTCTTCCGCGACCAGGTCCTGGACGCGCCGGCCACACTGACCGCCGCGGACGACGTCGTCGAGGAATTCAGTAACCTGATGTCCATCCGGCAACGGCTCGAGGACGTCCGGCAACAACGGGACCAGCTGGCGCCGGTCCCCGGGTTGAACAAGGAATATGCCCAGTCCCTGCTGGATTCGAACCGGCTGAGGGAACTCGCCAGCGAAGAATTCGAGGCATACAGGCAGCAACTGGCCGTTACCGTCCATGAGAAGACGCTCGCCCGGTTCAAGGAACTGGCGCAGGGGAAGGCCCGGGAACTCGGTGCGGAGCGCGGCGTCCGTGACGTCCTGGCCAAGGAGCTCCGCCAGCTCGAGGCCGACTACAACAACCAGGGCGGCAACGCGATCTCCGCGATCGAGCAGTCGCTCGAGAACGCCAAGGTGGGGCTCAAGCTCCGCCGGCAGGTGGAGGACTCCGCCCGGAAAGCCTTCGCCGACGCCGGCCTTGAATTGGAGTGGTCCGCCACCGGCTGGGAACAGGCCCACGAGCACGCGGCCGCCCGCTCCGCGGAACTGAAAGACGACTCGGAAGCGCTCAAGGAACTGCGCTTCGAAGCCTTCGACGGCCACGCGACACGTAAGCGCGAGCTTGCCGCGGCCCAGCAGGAACTCGTATCGCTCAAGACGCGCAAGTCCCTGCTGCCGCCGTCGAGCATTGAAAACCGCGCCGTCATCGCCGCGGCCACCGGCATTCCCGAGGAGCAAATGCCGTTCGGCGGCGAGCTGATGGACCTCGCCGAGGGCCAGGAACAGTGGCGGCCGGCTGCCGAGCGTGCCCTGCGCAGCCTCGCCACCACGCTGCTGGTCCCGGGCGAGCACTTCACCGCCGTCACCCGGTATCTCAACGACCACTCCGTCCGGGGTGCGCTGCGCGCGGTGGACGTCTCGAAGCCGCTGCCCGGCGGCGCGCTGGCCGTGGAGGACGCGCCCGACGGCGAGCTGCTCACCAAACTGGACATCCTCACCGCCGGGCCCGCCGCGGAGGCGGGCGAGTGGATCCGCGAACGGATCGCCCTCGATTTCGCGTACCCGTGCGTCGAGGATCCGGACGAGCTGGCCGGGCTGGACAGGGGCCTAAGCCTGGGCGGAGTGGTCAAGCGCAACCGCCACACCGTGGAAAAGGATGACCGCTTCGTCTCCCGGCAGGATTACGTCCTCGGTTTCGACAACGCCGCAAAGCTGGAGCTCGTGGCCGCGCAGGTGGCGGACCTGCAGCAGGAACTGGCCAGGGCCGCCGAACTCGCGCAGAGCCGGGAGGAGTCGCACCAGGGGATGAGCCGCCAGCTTGAGGCATTGCGCCGGGTCGCCGAAGACCACCGCCCCTGGGAACAGGTCTCGGCCGCCGTGGCCGCGGAGGACCTCGCCCGGATCGAGCAGCGCCTCCGGGATGCCCTCGCCGCGCAGGCGGACCTGGAACCGCTGCGCGCCAGTATTGAGGTTGCCCGGCACAAGCACCAGTCCAGCACTGAGACCGCCGCCGTGCTGCAAAGCGAGTACAAGGCCCTCGACGCGCAGCTCACCGCGGCAGATTCGCTGCTGGAGGCCGCACGGATGCGGCTGGCGCAGTCGCCGCCGTCGGACGCGGCCGTCACGGCACTGGAACCGTATTTCACCGGCCCGGGCGACATCCTGGAAATGCACGAGCTGGACAACCTTGCCAACCAGGTCCGGACCCGACTCCTGGCCGAGCTGCACGCGGCCGAATCCCGCGGACAGGCCACCTCGGAGCGGCTCACCCGGATTTTCGAGGGCTTCGCCCGGGAATGGGGAACGGCGGTTTCCGCGGATCACGGTACCTCGATCGGCGCCGCGGGCGAGTTCGAGGCCCGGTACCACGCCATTGTCAGCGACGGCCTGCCCGCGCAGGAAGCCGAGTTCCGCCAGTTCTTCAACCAGCGCACGCACGAATCCTTCAGCACCCTGCTGCACCTGCTGGATGAGGAACGCCGCTCCATTACGAGCCGGATCCTGCCGCTGAATGGCATCCTCTCCGAGGTCAACTTCCACGAAGGAAGTTTCCTGGAACTGGACATCAAACAGACTCTGCCTGCGCCGGCGAAGCAGTTCAAGGACGCCATCCAGAACGCGCTCAAGGTCCGGCACACCCGTCCGGGAAAGGCGCCCGCGCCGGTGTCCGGTGCCGCCAGCGCCGAGGGGGATGACGACGCCGAGCTCACCAACCGGTACAAATCGCTCGAGACACTGGTGAAGAGGCTGGGATCACAGACGCCGGAGGACCGGCGCTGGCGTGCCGAGGTGCTGGATGTCCGCGGGCATCTTTTCATCCAGTGCAAGGAACACCGCGAGGTCCGGAGGCCCGGTTCCACGGCGTCCGCAGGCGGGCCGAGGAGGACCGAGGTCTTCATGCACGCGGATACCGGAGCGATGTCCGGCGGTGAGCGGCAGCGCTTCACGGCGTTCATCATGGCCGCGGCGCTGAGTTACCAGCTAGGCATAGCTGAGCAGGGTTTCACCACCTACGGCACCGTGATGATGGACGAGGCCTTCGTGCTGGCCTCGGAGGAATTCGCGGGCGCCGGCATCAAAGCCCTGCACGAGTTCGGTTTCCAGCTGCTGCTGGCCGCGCCGGAAAACGTCATTGACCTGTCCCGTCACTTAGGTTCTGTCACCGAAATCCTGCGGGACAAACGGACCAACCGCTCCGGTGTGCTCACGGCTCCCGTGATCGGGCCGCGCCCCGGGGTGGTTGGTACGTGGCGCTCCGAGGCGAATCCGGTGGACATCGTCCTGCGCTGACCGACCGGCCTCCTTCAACCACACCGCGGCGTCACTTACGGCCCATCGTCCCGTCCGGACGCGTCGTACGTGACCGCTTTTTGCCTTCGCGCAATTACGTGATGAAAGTTTTGCGTAATTAGCGTAAGGGTAGGCTACCCTTACTTAGGTTCGCTTCATTGACCTAAGGAATCCCATGCCTCTCCCTACCCCGAGCCGCGCCGTGCCCCGGCGCCGCTTCCTCCGCGCCACCGGCCAGGCGACCGCCGTTCTGGCCGCCATCGCGCTCTCCCTGACCGGCTGCTCCACCGGCCCGGCGGGATCGACCTCGTCGGCGGCCGTAAACCAACCGGCGAGCGCTGCGTTCCCGGTGACCATCAAGCACGTGTTTGGCGAAACCACCATCAAGGACCAGCCGAAGCGTGTCGTCACCGTCTCCTGGGTTAACGACGACGTCGCCCTCGCCCTCGGCGTCGTGCCGGTGGGCGTGCCAAAGAATGAATGGGGCGGCAACAGCCAGGGCTCTACTCCCTGGAAAGACTCCGCGCTCGAGACGCTCGGCGCAGGCTTCGGCTCGGCGACAGCGCCCGCCCAGTTCTCCGAGGCCGACGGCATCAACTTCACCGAGATTGCCAAGCTCAACCCGGACATCATCCTCGGCGCCTATTCCGGCCTGACGGAAGAGGACTACAAAAAGCTCAGCGAAATCGCCCCTGTGGTGGCCCACCCGGAGGTCGCCTACGGTACGTCGTGGCAGGATTCCACGGCCATCACCGGTAAAGCCCTTGGCAAGGAAGCCGAAGCCGCCACGCTCATCACCGCCACCGAAGCAACCATCAAGGACAAGGTCTCGGAATACCCGCAGCTGGCCGGAAAGACCTTCATCTACGGCAACCTGGAACCGGCGAAGGGCGACGGCGTCAACGTCTATACCGCCAACGACAACCGCCCCCGCTTCCTCAGCGAAATCGGCATGACACTGGCCCCCGTGGTCGCAGACAAGACCCAGGGCTCCACGGCATTCTTCATCCCGTGGTCCGCCGAGAAAGCCAACGAACTCACCTCCGACGTGTTTGTGACCTGGGTTCCGGACGCGCAAACCGCCGGGTCCATCCAGACCGACCCCCTGCTGGGCCAGATCCCGGCGATCAAGAGCGGCGCACTGGTCGCCGACTCGGATAACACGCTGACCCTGTCCATTTCCGCCTCCTCGCCCCTGAGCCTGCCCTGGGCGCTGGACACTTTCCTGCCAAAGCTGGCGGCCGCGGCAGACAAAGTTCCTGCCGCGGTGAAGTAGGCACCGTTCCATGAGCCCAGCCACGACGACGGCGCCCGGCACTGCCGCCCGCACCGCCCCGAAGAACGCCGCGCCCGCTACCGGCGAGGCCAGGGGACCACAGGTACTCTGGCTGATGGCTGCCGTCACCGTGCTGGTGCTGCTGACCGGGGCCTCGCTCGCCATCGGTGCGCGCGGCCTGGATCTTGGAACCGTGTGGCAGGCGCTGACCGGCTTCGACCCGGCCAGCGGCGACCACGCCGTGGTCCACGCGCGGATCCCGCGGACCATCCTCGGGCTGCTCGCCGGAGGCGCCCTGGGTCTCGCCGGCGCGGCAATGCAGGGGGTGGCCCGCAACCCCCTCGCGGACCCGGGCATCCTCGGCATCAACGCCGGCGCGGCGCTGGCCATCGTGACGGGAATCTACGTCTTCGGAGTCACCACACTGACCGGGTACATCTGGTTCGCCTTCCTCGGCGCCGCGGCTGCCGCCGTCGTGGTCTACGTGATCGCCTCGCTCGGCAGGGACCGTGCGACGCCGGTGAAGCTCGCCCTCGCGGGGGCCGCCCTGAGCGCGGGCCTTTCCTCGCTCACAAACGTCATCCTGGTCTCCAGCCGGGACACACTGGACCGCTTTAGGTTCTGGCAGGTAGGCGGGATCGCCGGCCGCGACTGGGCCGTGATTCTTCCGGCCCTCCCGTTCCTGCTGCTGGGCGCCGCGATGGTGCTCTGCACAGGCCGGATCCTCAACAACCTCGCCCTGGGCGATGACCTCGCCCGCGGCCTGGGCCAGCGGGTGGGGCTCAGCCGCGGCTTTTCCGCCCTCGGCATCGTCCTGCTCTGCGGCTCTGCCACGGCACTTGCGGGCCCGATCGGCTTCGTGGGCCTGGTGATTCCGCACGCTGTCCGCTTTCTGACCGGTCCCGATTACCGCTGGATCCTGCCCTGTTCCCTGGTGTTGGCCCCGGCGTTGCTGCTGGCCGCCGATGTGGCAGGCCGCATCATCCTGCTGCCCGGCGAAGTCCCCGCGGGAATTTTGACTGCCCTCCTCGGAGCGCCGGTGTTCGTGTGGCTGATCCGGCGCGGCAAGGCGGCCGGACTGTGAGGGGACCCGACGCCGGGGTGGCACTTCTCGGCAATGCCACCCGCAAACACTGCCGTGATCTGCCAACTCGCACAAAAGGGCACCAGCGGATGGTCCCCACCCGGACCGCCCTGCTGGCCCTGGCCGCCGCCGGGCTCTTCGCCGCGTGCGTGCTCCTGGGCAGTTACACCGTCACCGTCCCCGATTTCCTCAGAATCCTGGCGGCGCACGTCACCGGGGGTGAAAAGATCCCCGGCGCCAGCTTCATCGTGATGGAACACAAGCTGCCGCGCGCGCTCGTGGGAACACTGATCGGTGCCGCCTTCGGACTGTCCGGCGCGCTGTTCCAGACCATGCTCCGCAATCCTCTTGCCAGCCCGGACGTGATCGGCATCAGTTATGGGGCCAGCGCCGCTGCCGTGACGGCGATGGTGGTTTTCGGCGCATCCGGCGCCGCAGTCGCGGGCGCCGCGTTCGCCGGAGCCCTGGGCGTCGCCGGCCTCATTTACTCCATCTCCCGCAGCGGATCCTTCGGTTCCGGCGGCCGCAGGGGTGACGCCGCAGACAGCAGCCTGATCCTGGCCGGGGTGGGCATCGCCGCCGCCCTGCACGCAGTGGTGAGTTTCCTGCTGACCCGGGCGGACATCCGCACCGCCGCTGACGTCCTGATCTGGCTCAACGGCTCGCTTAACTCCGCCACCTGGGACCGGGCTGGAGTCCTTGGACTTGCCCTGACCGCCCTGGTCCCCGCTGTTCTGGTCCTCGCCGGGCCGCTGCGCATCCTTGAACTCGGCGACGACACCGCCGCCGGCCTTGGCGTCCGGGTGGGCGCGGTCCGGCTGGGCATAGTGGTCACAGCCGTCGGGCTCGCCGCGGCGGCGACGGCGGCCGCCGGGCCGGTCTCGTTTGTCGCGTTCCTCGCCGGACCGATCGCCCGCCGGTTTGTCCGCACATCGAGCCTGCCGGCCTCGGCCTTCGCCGGTGTCGTGATCGTTCTCGGTGCCGACTACATCGCCGCCAACATTGCCCCGCTGCTGCTGGACGGAACGGTCCTGCCGGTCGGGGTGGTCACCGGCGCCCTCGGTGCTCCCTTCCTGCTCTGGCAACTCGCCACTTCCACCCGAAAGGACACCTGAGTTGGCATCGTTGAAGACCTCGGACCTGACACTGAAATACGATCAGCGGACCGTAATTGAGGAACTCAGCGTGGAAATCCCGGAGGGCAAGGTGACCATGATCGTCGGGGCCAACGCCTGCGGAAAATCCACCCTGCTGCGCGGCCTCGCCCGGCTGCTCAAGCCTGCCGGGGGCACCGTGACCCTCGACGGGCAGGACATCCACCGCCGTCCCGCCCGCGAGGTGGCCCGCACTTTGGGCCTGCTGCCCCAGCATCCCACCGCGCCCGATGGCATCACCGTCCGGGATCTGGTGGGCCGGGGGCGCTACCCGCATCAGGGCCGATTCCGGAGCCGGGCCGCCGACGGACCGGCGCAGGACGAACGGGCCGTGCAGGAGGCCATGGCGGCCACCGAGACACTGGAGCTTGCCGGGCGGAACGTGGATGAACTCTCCGGCGGACAGCGGCAACGGGTGTGGATCGCGATGGCCCTGGCGCAGGAAACGCAAGTGCTGCTGCTGGACGAGCCCACCACGTACCTGGACCTTACCCACCAAGTGGAGGTACTGGACCTCATCACCGACCTTAACCGCCGGCGCGGCACCACTGTGGCCATTGTGCTGCACGACCTCAACCTCGCCGCGCGGTACGCAGACCACATCATCGCCATGAAGGAGGGGCGGATCCTTGCCCAAGGGGCAGCCCGCGCCGTGGTGACCGAGGACCTGGTCCGTGAGGTGTTTGCCCTGGACTCCAGGGTCCTCGCCGACCCGGTATCCGGCGCACCCCTGATCATCCCGCTCGGCCGCCATCATGCCGATGTACGCCGTCCACCCACCCTGGAGCTAATTCCATGACTGCTACAAACGCCACCCCGGTCCGCACCCGGACAGAGCATGACTCCCCCCGGGCCGCCGAACCCATGACCCGCGCCTTCGGTGTCCAGGTCACGGCGGTGCAGCAGCTCGGGCCCCACTTCCGGCGGATCACGCTGGGCGGCTACTCGCTGCGTAATTTCGGCGTCCACGGCAACACTCTGGACCTGCGCATCAAACTGGTGATCCCGTCACTGGCCTCCGACGGTACCGTCCTGCCCCTGCCGGAGTTCCGGACGGAGCAGCCCGGCTGGTACCGCGAGTGGCTGGACATGGATCCTGCGACCCGAGGCACCATGCGCACCTACACCGTGCGGCAGGAACGCCTCGACACCGTCTACCCGGAACTCGACGTCGACTTCGTGCTGCACATTGACGCCGCCGGCCACGGCGGGCCGGCCGCCACCTGGGCCCGTAACGCCAAACCGGGGGACTCCCTGACCTTGATCGGACCCAACAACCGGGCCGCGCACTGCGTCACCGCGGAGACGTATTCCGGGATCGAATGGCGGCCCGGACTGGCCCAGCGGATCCTGCTCGCCGGAGACGAGACAGCGGTGCCCGCCATCAGCGCCATCCTCGCAAGCCTGCCCTCTTACGTAAGCGGGCACGCCATCCTCGAGGTTCCGGAAGCCGGCGACTTCCAGGACCTCACCACAGCTGCCGATGTTGAGGTCAGTTGGCTTGCGCGCGGTGCGGCGACCGGCCTTTCACGGCCGCACGGAGAATTGCTGCAGGAAGCGGTCCGGGCCGCCGTCAGCCTGCCCGGCTGGGTGGGGTTGCGGTCAGCCCGCGGACCTGCGGCCGGGCCAGAACCTGAGGACGTCAACGTGGACCACGACATCCTGTGGGAAACCCCCGGCAGGATGGATGCCGCGGCGGTCAGTGCCAGCAGGAATCCGGACATACCGGCCGGTGCCATGCCGTTCTACGCCTGGATCGCCGGGGAAGCCGGGGTGGTGAAGGAGCTGCGCCGGTATTTGGTGCGGGACGTAGGGATTGACCGGAAGCAGGTGTCGTTTATGGGGTACTGGCGGCAGGGGAAGTCTGAGCTCTAACCGCGGCCTTGTGCTCGGCTCACCTGTTGTGCCCCGCTTGTTCACCCCGACGTCGTTCGGCCCGGCTACCGTGGCGGCATGGCCGAGAACCTTTTAGCTCCTGGTCCTGGTGGGCGGCGGGTCTATGTTGCCCTGGGGGATTCCTTTACCGAAGGCGTGGGGGACTATAACGCCCGGTTCCCGAACGGGGTCCGGGGCTGGGCGGACCGCGTGGCAGAGCAGCTGGCCAAAGCGGACCCGGGATGGGAATACGCCAACCTTGCCATCCGCAGCAAGAGGCTGCGGCACATCATGGCCGAACAGCTGGACGCCGCCCTTGCCATGGAACCCACCTTGGTTACTGTGTACGCGGGCGGGAACGACATTCTGGATCCCGGCACCGACATCCACGCGCTGATGAAGGATTATGAGTTCCTCGTCGCCCGGCTTGCCGCCAGCGGGGCAACGGTGGTGTTGTTCACCGGGTTCGATGTGAGGGTCTCAGCCCTGCTGGAGCCCCTCAAACGCCGAAACGCGGTATACAACCGGCGGGTCCGCGAAGTGGCAGAGCGGTACGGGGCCGTGCTGGTGGACTACTGGTGCTTCGATGCGTTTTACGATCCGCGGATGTGGGATTCGGACCGGCTGCACATGTCCAAGGCGGGGCACAAGTATCTTGCCGGCCAGGTCCTGGACCAGCTTGGCGTGCAGCACACGGTCAAACGCAAGGAATGGGCGCCGCCGGCCCGGCTTGGCCTGCGCGGCTGGGAACGCCGGCAGCGCCGCTGGGTTTCCGACTGGGTGGTCCCGCTGTTCGGGCGCAAGATCCGGGGAATCACGCTGGGCGATGAGCTCAGCCCCCGCTGGCCGGAGCCCGTCCGGGTCCCGCCAAGGGCCGGACTCAAGAAACTGACCGCCAAGGTCCCGGCGGCTGGTCCACACTCCTGATCTGGGCGCCCGGCGTCAGCTGTCCAGCAGGTTCTCAAAGCCCTGCGCCACCCGGCTCGCATGAAATTCCTCGACGTCGAATTCCGCTACGCCGTTGACGTAGAACGGATCGCCGGCCAAGGAGGTATCGAGGGCACCACGGTCTGCATTGGAGAGCAGCAGGGCGCCGGTGCGCGGGATCTTCCGCCCCGCAACCAGAAAGATGCCCTGGTCAAACGCGTCCTCCAGCCACCTCACGTGGGCGGGCAGATGGAAGTCAACGATCTCTTCGGGGACCTTGTAGGTCAGCGAGACTACATACATAGGGTCAGCCTACCGCCAGTCCCGCACGCCGTGACGGGAATCATCCGGGGCAGGCCCCACCGAAGTTGAACCGTCAATCATCAATGCTCCTAGACTGTAGCCATGACTGAACCGCGCTGGCTGAATGCCGACGAACGACGGGCCTGGCTGGCCCAAGTGAGCATCAATACCCTGCTGCCGGCAGCGCTGGACACCCAGCTTCATCACGCGCGCAAACTCTCCCTTTTCGACTACAACGTCCTCGCGATGCTCTCAGAGGCCGACGGCCGTTTCCTGCCCATGAGTGAACTCGCTGCCCGCACCAGCGCTTCACTGTCCCGGCTCTCCCATGTGGTTACCAAACTGCAGAACCGCGGGTGGGTGGAGCGCCGCCCGCACCCCGGCGATGCCCGGGTGACGACGGCGCACCTCACCGACGCCGGGATGCAGACCATTGAGGAACTCGCCCCCAGCCACGTTGACGCTGTCCGTTCGCTTTTCCTGGACGCCCTGAGCGAGGAAGACGTCGCCGAACTCGCCCGGATTGGCGAGAAGATCGTGGGCAGGCTGGACCGGGACCATTGGATCCTGCGGGAGGGTGAGCAGGCCTAGGGCCCGCAACGGCCGCGGTGCGATGTCCCCTAGTGTTGGCAGTATGGAATCGCCGATCGACAGCTACTTGCGCCAAATCCACGCCGAGATCGCCCAGCTCAAGGACGGCTTGCCCTACAGCACCATCCCGGCCATGGCCAATGTGGACCCGGATAACTTCGGCATCGCCCTCGCGACCGTGGACGGCACGGTGTACGAAATTGGTGACACCCGCGAGGAATTCACCATCCAGTCGATTTCCAAGCCCTTTACCTACGGACTGGCCCTCGAAGACCTCGGTGACGAGGCCGTGGACGCCAAAGTGGACGTGGAGCCATCCGGGGACTCCTTCAATGAGATTTCCCTGGCCGAAGGTACCGGCCGGCCGGCCAACGCAATGATCAACGCGGGGGCCCTCACTGCCACCTCGCTCATCAGAGGCTCGGGCGGGCAGTCCGGCTTCAAGCGGATCCTCAACACGTACTCCGCTTTCGCCGGCCGCCAGCTCTCGGTCAGTGAGCAGGTCTTCGAATCCGAACTCAAGCACGGCCACCGCAATACGGCGCTCGCGTACCTCCTGCGCTCGTTCGACATCATCGAGGACGACCCCACCCCGGTGCTGGCAGACTACTTCCGCCAGTGCTCCGTGCTGGTGAACTGCTTCGACCTCTCGATCATGGCCGCCACCCTGGCCAACGGCGGACGGAACCCGATCAGCGGCAAACAGGTGCTGGGGATCGGACCGGTGGAACGCGTTCTGTCGGTAATGATGACCTCCGGAATGTACGACGACGCCGGTGCCTGGATCAGCAGCGTTGGCATGCCCGGCAAGAGCGGCGTGGCCGGGGGGATCATCGCCGTGCTGCCCGGACAGGTGGGGCTGGCGGTCTATTCGCCGCCGCTGGATGAGCACGGCAGCAGCGTCCGCGGCCTGGCCACCGCGCAACGGCTCGCCCAGGACATGGAACTGCACTTCGTCCGCGCGGCCCGGACAGGCCGGTCCGCCATCCTCGCCGCTTACGACGTGACCGAAACGCCCTCGGGCATCCGCCGGAATGACGAAGCTGCGGATGTCCTCCGTGCCCATGGGCACCGGGCCCGCGTGATCGAGGTCAACGGCGACCTCCTCTTCGCCGGAACCGAGTCCATGGTGCGCGAGCTCAGCAGCCTGCCGGACGACGTCGACCTGGTGGTTCTGGATTTGCGCCGCACCGACCAGATCAGCGAGGTAGCCGTGCGCATGCTGGCCAAGGCCCGGCAGGGGATGGCCGATACCGGCCGGGAGCTGGTGCTGATTGAAGCGGACGGCTCCGTCGCGGAGGCCCTGGGACCGCTGAAACAACGGCTGGTGCCGTCCTTCGCGACCCGGAGCGCCGCCGTCGAATACTCCGAAAACCGTCTGCTGGAACGGCACGGGGACCATCTGCTCCTGCCCGACCACGTTCCGGTCACGGCGTCGCCGGCCCTGGCGCCGCTGGAAGAGACTGACGCCGCGGCTTTGGAAGCCCTCATGACCCCGCGCTCATACGGCGACGGCGACGTCATCCGGCGCATCGGCCTGCGGTTCGGCGGGGTTTACTTCATCACCGCGGGCCGGGTCAGCAGCACCTCACCCGGGCCCACTGCGGAACGGGTTAAGCTCAATACGCTCAGCGCCGGTATGACGTTCGGTGAACTTGCGCTGGGCAGCGGCAACCGGCAGGAGACGACGGTGCGCGCCGTCGGGCCGGTGGAGGTCATGGTGCTCAGCGCGGAAGCAATCGCCGAGTTGGAAACCGCCGACCCGCGCCTGGCCCTCGCCCTTTGGAAGGCCTTGACCCGCGATGCCTACACCCGGGTGGAGCAGTACCTGCGCGAATCGGCGGTACGGATCCGGGAATAGTTTTTTTGTTTGCTTGGGGCAACTGCTGGCAGACTGGAGCCATGGATTTCACGTCCCGCTACGTTGCCCTTGGCGATTCCTTCACGGAAGGCGTCGGCGATGACGACCCAGCCCGTCCCAACGGAGTCCGGGGCTGGGCAGACAGGGTCGCCGAGCAGCTTGGCGCCGCTGATCCGGCCTTCGGCTACGCGAACCTCGCCATCCGGGGCCGGAAACTGCGCCAGATCATGGCAGAGCAAGTCGATGCCGCCGTTGCACTCAACCCCACCCTCGTGAGCATCTACGCCGGCGCCAACGACATCCTCCGGCCCAAGGTCGATATCGACGATCTGCTGGTGGAGTACGACGCCGGGATCCGCAAGCTCAAGGCCACCGGCGCCACCGTGGTGATGTTCACGGGGTTCGACTCCCGGGGTTCAAAGATCTTCGCCACCACCCGCGGCCGCACGGCAATCTATAACGAACTGGTCCGCGGAATCGCCGGTGACCACGGCGCCCTGCTGGTGGATTACTGGCGCTTCAGCGAGTATTACGACTGGGGCATGTGGGCCACCGACCGGATGCACATGTCCCCTGCCGGCCACGCGAACATGGCCAAGCGCGTCCTCACCGTCCTGGAACATGACCACTCGATCGACGTTCCACCCATGACCCCTGTTCCGGAGCTCGGCCGGGCCGAGGCAGTGCGCGCCAACGCCCGCTGGGTACGCGAATTCGCCGGACCCTGGGTGGTCCGCCGGGTCACGGGGAAGTCCTCGGGCGACGGGCTGGCACCGCGCTACGGGACGCTCACGCACCTCTAGGCGCGGAAGCCCGGCGTCGCGAGCAGCTCCCCGCCCCCGCGTACGGCCAGCACCTCGACATCCCAGCTGTCCGTAGCCCAGTCCAGCATCCGCTGGCCGCCTGCGACGATCGCCGTGGCCAGCACGTCCGCGGTGAGAATGTCCGGGGCGGCCACCGACACCTGGCGGAACTCGATGGGTCGACTGCCGGCGCGGCCCGCTCCGGCACGCCAGATGTGGTTGCCACGTTCGGCGGTTCCGGACGTCGCCAGGGCGGCGCAACGTTCGGTGCCGCCGAGCGCGAAGCCCGAGAGCAGTGCCCCGCGGTCCTGCGGATCCACGATGCCGGCCATCCAGGGGGTCCCCCATTCCGGCTGGGGTGAGCCGCTCACCAGCACGTCGCCGCCGGCGTTCAGGCACCACTCAGTGACGCCGGCAGCCGCCAGGGCAGTGGCGGCCTGGTCAATGGCGTACCCCTTGATGATGCCGGAGAGGTCCAGGACGCCGTCGGGCCGCTCGGGGGTGAAGAAGCCGTCGGTCAGCAACCGCCAGCCCGTGGCGTCCGCAAACCGCGCCCGGAACGCCGCCGAGGTGTCCCGGAGTGTCACTTCGCCGCGGGCCAGCCGGCTGGCCTCCGAATCCGGGCGGTACAGGCTGAACGTCTCGTCCAAGCCGGTGAATACGCGTTCGACGGCGACCGTGGCAGCGTCCAGCACCGGCTCGGCCTCCCGCGTTCCGCACTCATCCACCGGCAGGGTCAGGCTGATGACGGTCCCCATGCACCGGAACGTCCTGCTTCTCAGGTCAGGACCGTCCTGGCCGGAGCCAGCTGGGCGGGCGGTGGCCGAATTGAGTCCGGCATCTGCCGGAATGGCGGCGGGCGAGGGCTTAAAGGTTGGCTGCATCGAGGGCTGCCTGAAGCGAAGTCAAATAGGCATCACTGGTGACAGTGGCGCCGCTGATGGTCTGCACCTGCGCCGACTGGGCCTTGAGGACAGCGGCACGCAGCAGCGGAGCGGCCCGATTGCTGATCTGCACCGACTTCCGGTCTTCGTCGGTCAAGTGCAGAGCCGTGACATCCGAGACCGCCCCGGCTTCCACGGTGATCTGCACCTGGACGGATCCGTAACGGGTCTGGACCTCCGCGCCGGTGAAGGTTCCGGCGGCCTGGGCCGCGGTTCCGGAAGTCTTGGAAGAGCCGCTCGAGCCGCTTGTTCCGCTCGCGGTTCCGGAAGCACCGGCCGTGCCGCTGGAACCGGTAGTTCCGCCGCCCTTGCTTATTCCGGACGTGGCAGGGGCCGACGTGGCCGACGCCGCACTCCCCGTCTCCGCGACGTGGGCGCCGGACTGCCAGCCGGCGAGGAGTATCCCCGCGGAGGCCAATGCTGCAGAAACTGCTGGGCGTATTCTCACCAGTCGAACCTTTCGTAGTGGAGTTGCTCGTCGGGCACGCCCGCCGCACGGATGTCGCTGATCGCGCTGCGGGCCCATGCGGACGGGCCGCAGATGTAGACGTCGGAGTCCGCGACGTCCGGGGCGTAGCTGGCCAGCCGGTGCCCTGAACTGACGGCCGCTTCGGACTGCCAGGTCGGGCCGCCGGCGCTCCGCGGCCCTGTGACATGGAACAACGTGGCGCCCCGTCGGCGGCAAAGGTCCAGGATTTCAGTGCCCAGATAGAGCTCGGCCTCACTGTGCCCGCGGAGGATCACCGTGGCGTTGCCCGGTTCGAACGGGGTGCGTTCCAGCAGTGCCCGGATGGGGGTGATGCCGATGCCGGCTCCGATCATCACAACGTGGTTCCTGCTGCGCGCCGCGGTGCTGAACAGCCCGTACGGACCCTCGATGGCCACCCTGGTCCCGGACCGCAGCCGCGCCAGCTGCGCCGAGCCCCGCCCGAGGTTGCGCACCGTGATCCTCAGCGTGCCGCGGCCGGAGGAATCGAACACTACCGGTTCCGCGGAAAGGCTGAAGGGGTGCGGGTGCCACCAGGCGCCCGGTGCGAGGAACCGCCAGATGAAGAACCTGCCTCCGTTGCCGGCCAGTTCGTCGAGGTGGCGGCCCGCCAGTTCAATGCTTACGGCGCCGGGACCCTCTGTCACGACGCGCCGCACCGTCAGCTGGTGCCGGACGGTGGCGACAAGGGGCTCGAGAACCCGGTAGTGGACCAAGGCGGCGCCGGTACCGATGCAGATGGCCAGCCAATACCAGCGCTGCCACGTGCCCTCGGCGAAGAGAGCGCCGGTGCTGAATTGGTGCGGGATCGCGGTCAGGACGGCCGCGTAGGTCAGCAGGTGGACGGCGTACCAGAACTCGTATGGGAACCGGCGTCGGACGGCCACCAGTGAGGTGACAACGACGGCAATGAACAGCGCGGGGGAGACGATCGCAAGCCACATGTCGGGAACCAGGACCCACAGTGACACCAGCTCGCTGACGGGGTTGAGCCCTTCGGCCATCCCATAACCGGTTGCGATCAGTATGCCGTGGGCGAGCAGCAGGTACAGCGACGGTTTGCCGAGCTTACGGTGGAATTCCAAGGCCCGGTCGTGCCCCACGGCGCTGTCGATCACGGGAAGCCGCGCGGCCAACAGCAACATCAGCAACACCAGATCCATACCGGCAAGGCCGGCGACGATCCCGAGGGCGGTGAAAGTCCCAGCCAGGGTCGAAAACCCGGCCGCCCCGCCGTCGGCGAGCCAGAGCGCAATGGCAGCAGCAACCGATGCCCAGGCCAGCACTGTCAGCAGATCGGCCCGGAACAGCCGGCGCCGGGACTGACCGCGGAACCGCTCAACAGGGGCGGGCCGGGCCGTGTCCCGTTCGGTCGTCCGGAGTAAAGAGTTCATGGTTCCACCGTCCGCCCGCGGCCTATCAATTTGCTGTGAAAGCACTAGGGTGCCGATGTGACTTTCTGCCGGAGCGCCAGCTCGCCTTATACACCTGGGATTCCCGGATTGGTCTTTAATTCCTCTGGCTCGTAGACTTGGTAGGCGCTAGGTGGCGCGGAGCGTGCGCAATTGCTCCGGTTGGCGGGACTTTCCGGTAATACCGGGAGTCCTGTAGGCCGGTAGTTAGGGGCTCAAGTTGCGTGCATTCCTGTATTCGCCCAGCATCCCGGTACTTCGTCGCGGCCTTCCATTTGGAGTCAGCGGCCGGTGACCGTGGTCCACAATCTTCGCCGTAGTGAACGAGACAGCCGGCTTACGCCGCCTGCTTGAACATTGCGGAACCATCGAGTGTGGGCGCTGGATGCGGACGCCGCCTGTCGCACGGTCTGGCGGGAACTCTGCAGCCGTTTCATATATTTTTTGAGGAGAGTCGTCATGGCAGCACATTGCCAGGTGACCGGAGCCGAGCCGGGCTTTGGACACAGCATTTCGCACTCGCACCGACGCAACAAGCGTCGGTTCGACCCGAACATCCAGAAGAAGCGCTACTGGGTTCCGTCCCTGCGCCGTAATGTCACTCTGCAGCTGTCTGCAAAGGGCATCAAGACCATCGACGTGCGTGGCATCGACGTCGTCGTAGCCGCCATCCTGGCACGAGGAGTGAAGCTCTAGTGGCTAAGGACAAGGACGTACGTCCGATCATCAAGCTCAAGTCGACCGCGGGCACGGGTTACACCTACGTGACGCGCAAGAACCGTCGTAACGACCCGGACCGCATGGTCCTGAAGAAGTACGACCCCCGTATCCGCAAGCACGTCGAATTCCGAGAGGAGCGCTAAACACATGGCCAAGAAGTCAATGATCGCTAAGAATGAACAGCGTAAAGTCATCGTCGAGCGTTATGCTGCCAAGCGCCTCGAACTGAAGAAGGCTCTGGTTGACCCCGCGTCCACCGATGAGGCACGCGAAGCTGCACGCCTCGGCCTGCAGAAGCTGCCCCGCAACGCCTCACCGGTACGTCTGCGTAACCGCGACATCATCGATGGCCGCCCCCGCGGTACCTTCCAGAAGTTCGGCATCTCCCGTGTTCGCTTCCGCGACATGGCTCACCGCGGTGAGCTCCCGGGCATCACGAAGTCTTCCTGGTAACTCAGTAAGCTTTTTGCCACTGGCATGGGAAAGGCCGGCGCCTCATGGCGCCGGCCTTTCCCGCGCTTAAGGACCGGCAGCGGATGCGTGGAAGGGTACGGCCGCCGATGGGCGCTGCGTGTGATGGAGGGCGCGGGGGGTGGATTTGTGGTTGGTCGTGGGGGTGTGTATTGTTGTTCGAGTCGCCGCCGCTGTTGCGGAGAGTGCGACCGACCCCCTTCTGAATGGCCTGGAATATGGCGTGGTGAGTTACGCGCTGTTTTTGGGTGGGGATCCTGTTGGTGGAGTGGGGAATCGCGGAAACGTTGATTTGCGAAGCTTCGCGGTATCGGGTAAGTTTGGGAAGTTGCTCCGGAGCGATCCATGGCCTGTGGTTGTGGTGGTGCCGGGTGTGTCTGTTGTTTGAGAACTCAATAGTGTGCCAAGTTTGTTGATACCAGTTTATTGTATTGAATTGGTTGAATTGACTGGATTGCGCCACCCCGTGGTGTGGTCTGGTTTTTACAGCTGGTTTCAAATTTTGTGCATTGTGTGTGTCCCGTTTTCCCGGGGGCGCATGGTGT